>DATAVV010000199.1:0-2301 GCA_036267555.1 Streptosporangiaceae bacterium
CGGGCGCGATATCGGCTATCCTGGGCTTCTGCACGGCGCTGATGGGGACAGCTGCCGCTGCGGCGGCCAGGAGCGACCGGGGATGGTGCGAGCCCGGGGATACGCGCAGCGGACCAGATCACCCCGAAGCCGCCGGAAGAACGGCATCCGCGCCCGGGCACCGGGCGCGCCGCAGGGGCGGGCCCAGCGCACGCGTCCCGGGTCGGGCAGCCTAGTAGAACCGGCAGCAGAAACGAACCGAGAGGGTCGCGAACCCGGGCCGCCAGGCCCCCGGACGCGGCCAAGGAGGGTGGTACCGCGGGGCCGCCGCCGGCGCGCCTCGTCCCTCCGGCGAAGCCACGCGTGGCGGCACCGGAGGTTCCGGCCCGGCTCGCGTGCGGATCCCGTGAGAGGCCACCCGCCATGCCGCGCCCCGATGACCAGTTCGCCGCAGAGCCCGTTGCGGCAGAGCCTTTTGCGCCGCAGCCTGCCGCCGCGAAGCTCCCCTTCCCCGAACTTCCCGCGATCGTCGACCTGCCGGCGATCGAGCGCGAGGTGCTGGCCCGCTGGCGGGACGGCCGGGTGTTCGAGCGCTCCCTGGACCAGACGTCGTCGGGGCAGCCGTGGACGTTCTACGAGGGGCCGCCGACGGCCAACGGCATGCCGGGCGTGCACCACGTGGAGGCGCGGGTCTTCAAGGACCTCTTCCCCCGCTACAAGACCATGCAGGGCTTCCACGTACCCCGCCAGGGCGGCTGGGACTGCCATGGGCTGCCGGTCGAGGTCGCCGTGGAACAGGAACTCGGGGTGTCGGGGAAGAAGGAGATCGAGGCGTACGGCATCGCCGAGTTCAACGCGCGCTGCCGCGAGTCCGTGCTGCGGCACGTGGACGCGTTCGAGGCGCTCACCGAGCGGATGGGCTACTGGGTCGACCTGCAGCACGCCTACCGCACGATGGACTCCGACTTCATCGAGTCGGTCTGGTGGTCGCTCAAGGCCGTCTTCGAGAAGGGCCTGCTGATCCGCGACTACCGGATCAGCCCGTACTGCCCGCGCTGCGAGACCCCGCTTTCCGACCACGAGATGGGTCAGCCGGATGTCTACCGGACGGTGTCCGACCCCTCGGTCACGGTCCGGTTCCCGCTGCTGACCCTGCCCGAGGGCGCGAATCCCCAGCTCGAAGGCGCTGACTTGCTGGTGTGGACGACCACGCCGTGGACGCTGGTGTCCAACACCGCGGTGGCCGTGCACCCCGACGAGACCTACGCGGTGGCGCGCAAGTCCGGCCACGGCGACCGCGTGGTCGTGGCCGACTCGCTGTTCGCGCGGGTGCTCGGCGAGGGCTGGCACGTCGTGGCCCGGGTCAAGGGCTCCGACCTGGCCGGGGCCACCTACCGGCCGCCCTTCAGCCTGGTCGAGATCCCGAACGCGCACAAGGTCGTTACCGGCTCGTTCGTGACCACCGAGGACGGGACCGGGCTGGTCCACATCGCGCCCGCGTTCGGCGCGGACGACATGGAGACCGGGCGCGCCCACGGCCTGCCGGTGGTCAATCCGATCCGCGGCGACGGCCACTTCGAGGACACGGTGCCGCTGGTGGGCGGGATGTTCTTCAAGGACGCCGACCCGGCGCTGATCAGCGACCTGCAGGACCGGGACCTGCTGTTCGCCTCGCATCTGCACGAGCACAGCTACCCGCACTGCTGGCGCTGCCACACGCCGCTCATCTACTACGCACTGCCGTCCTGGTTCGTCAAGACCACCGCGATCAAGGACGAACTGCTGGCCGAGAACGAGAAGACCAACTGGCAGCCGCCGACGATCAAGGAGGGCCGGTACGGCGGGTGGCTGCGCAACAACGTGGACTGGGCCCTGTCCCGGACCAGGTACTGGGGCACGCCGCTGCCGCTGTGGGTGTGCCCGCAGCAGCATGTGACGTGCGTGGGGTCGCTGGCCGAGCTGTCCGAGCGGGCGGGCCGGGACCTGAACGGGCTGGACCCGCACCGCCCGTACGTGGACGAGGTGCTGCTGAGCTGCGGTGAGTGCGGGGGCCAGGCGCGCCGGGTGCCCGAGGTGATCGACGCCTGGTGGGACTCGGGCTCGATGCCGTTCGCGCGGCACGGTGCGCCGTGGCGGGGCGAGGCCGCGTTCGAGCGCTCGTTCCCCGCGCAGTTCATCTGCGAGGCGATCGACCAGACCCGCGGCTGGTTCTACTCGCTCATGGCCGTGAGCACGCTGGTGTTCGGCCGGTCCTCCTACGAGAACGTGGTCTGCCTCGGCCTGGTGATCGACGAGCAGGGCCGCAAGATGAGCAAGCACCTG
>DATAVV010000200.1:0-8830 GCA_036267555.1 Streptosporangiaceae bacterium
GGGGGGGGGGGGGGGGGGGGGGGGGGGGGGGGGGGGGGGGGGGGGGGGGGGGGGGGGGGGGGGGGGGGGGGGGCGGTGCCGCTATTGTGGCTGTCGGCAGGAGCGGGCGGGAACGCGGCGGGCGGGAGGCATCGTGGACATCACCCAGCTGATCCTCGACGACCATCACGAGCAGCGGCGCCTGTTCTCGATCCTGGAGCAGATCGACCGGGGCAGCACCGCCACGCTGACCGCGCTGTGGGGGCGGCTGGCCGCCTTTCTCGAGGTGCACGCGGCCGCGGAAGAGGAAGTCTTCTACCCCGAACTGCTGCGGGTGAGCCAGCGGGCCGGGCGGATAGGCACGGGCGAGGCGGAAACGCTGGACGCCATCCACGATCACAACGACATCCGCGACACCATCGCCGCGGTCGCGGGCCAGGACGTGGGCACCGGCGAGTGGTTCGACGCGGTGGCCGCGGTGAACGAGGCCAACGGCGACCACATGGCGGAGGAGGAGCGCGAGGGCCTCACCGACTTCCGGCGGTTCGCCGGGCTGCAACTGCGGCACGACCTGGCCGTGGCCTTCACCACGTTCGAGGCGCGGCACTTCGCGGGCATCGAGCCGGTCGACAAGGACCCGGCCGCCTACGTGCGCCAGGCGGAGCGGTCGGTGCTGTCCCCCGGGTCACTCGGCATCGGCAGCCTCAGGGGCCAGTGAGCCGGGCCGGGTCAGGCCAGGGGCCAGTGAGCCGGGCCGGGTCAGGACGACGCCTGGTCCAGGTACTGCAGCAGGTCGTGCGCGGCTAGCTCGATATCTTTGTGCCGCCATTCGGCGGCCCGGTACTGGCAGGCGATGATGCCCATCCGGTGGACCCGGCGCAGGTCCCCGTAGACGAACGCGTACCGGGCCTTGGTCTCGTCGCTGGCGCCGTCGGTGAGCCCGAGATGCCAGCGGGCGTACTCCGCCCAGGAATGCGACTTCAGGTACGCGTTCTCGTCGCTGGCCCGGGGCTGGATCTGGCCCCAGTCGCTGCTCAGCACGTACTGGCGCTTGTCGATGAGCTGGCGCGCCCACGCCACGGCGTCCGGGTTGACCGAGTAGGAAGCCATCACAGCATTCTGCCCGCCGCCCCGGCGCGCGCTAGCGGGCGGGAGTCGTGGGGGAGGCCGCGTCCATCAGGCTGCTGGCCTGCCGGTCGATCAGGCCGGTGAAGATCTGCTGGCTGTAGCCGAACACCACCGCGGCCGCCAGCAGAGCCTGCTGGCTGCCCAGGACCCCGGGCAGGCTGGTCTGGGTCTGCAGGATCAGCACGCCGAGCACGGCCGTGATCGCGCCCAGGGCCACCTTGACCAGGCCCTGCGCGACCGACAGGGAGTAGCGCACCCCGACCGGCTTGAGCCCGGCCAGATTCTTGGCCACGGCCAGGGTGGCGCCGATCGTCCCGAGGCCCAGCACGAGCGGGAGGTCGGCCGCGCCGGGAATCCGGCCACCGGCCGGGCAGACCATCGTCCCCGCCCTCGCGCCGGGCTTGGGCAGGCAGACCGGGATCAGCGCCGCGCGCCAGATCCCCACGGCGACCAGGACCGCCACTACGACGGTCAGGCTCGCGAACGTGCCGAACAGCACGTTGCGGAACCGCCGGACCTCGGCTTGCTGGTCATCCTCGGCGGCCATCGCCGCGGACAGTGCCGCGGTGGCGATGCGCTGGTCCTGGCCCAGCATCGGCGTCAGTTGCGCGGCGCGGCGGCCCGGGGCGGAGTCGTCTGCCGGGGCCGCGGGACCGGCCGGCGCGGCGGCCGGCGGGGCGGTCGGCGGGGCGGGATGCGGCGCGATGTCGTTCTGCGGCGGCGCCCCCGGCCCCGGCGCGGAGCCCTCGCGGGGCACCTGGCCGGGCGGGCGGGCCACGCCCTGCTGGGGGACCTGGCCGGGCGGCAGGCCCGGGCCGGGGTGAGAGACCGGGCTGGGCGGCTGGCCCTGGCCTTGGTAAGCAGGGTAAGCAGGCGCCGGGGCGGCCAGTTGGGACGGGCCGCGCTGGGTCAGCACCGGCGGGGGATCGGCCCAGCGAGCCACCAGGGCCTGGTGGGCGGGCGTGTAGATGTCCGGGACCCCCTCGAGCGCCACGCGCCGGGGGTCGTCCGGGGTCAGGTAGGCCACGACCCGGGTCCTGATGCCGGGCAGGTGCGCCGCTAGCTGGTCGGGGCTCGACAGGAGCACCCGCTTCTGCTCGGCCATGTGCAGGCTGAGATACGCGGACATCAGGGCCTGGCCGGTCAGCAGGTCCCACAGGCGGGCGAACGGCCCTAACGGCCTGAGGCAATCCTCGGCGTCGCCGATCGACCGGTAGATTTCCTGCACCACGGCGTCCGCGGCCACCATCAGCGGCTGGGCCTGATTCACGGCATCGATCGACGTCACGCCGTCCTGCGTGGCCAGGTGCCAGCCATTGATGCTGAGCGCCTGCCGGACGTCGGAATCGACCTGGCGCAACCGGTTCCACACGGCCACTTTCCACGGCGCCCGCTTTACCTGACCGTAATAAATCGCCATAGCGCCCCCCATGATCGCATCTACGCCAGCTTGACGCGCCCGTGCACCCATCGGATTACCGCGCATTGTCTTCGTCGTCCCGAGTGGGCACCATGAGCAGGTGATCGAGCGTGCCGGTGAGCTTGCGGCGGGCGGGGGTGGCGCCCGGGCGGATGCGGCTGGGGTTACGTTCCGGGTCGCTGACCCGGAACACCGGCTGGCCGGGGTGCGGCTGTGGCAGGAGGTGCGGATTCCCGGGGACCGGCTGGGGTTCCGGCGCGAGGACGGCGCCTGGCAACTGGTCATCGCCCCGCCGCCACCGGTCAGCCGCATGGAGTACCTGCTCGAACTGAGCTACCCCGACGGTCACGACGAGATCGTGACCGACCCGGGGAACCCACGGCGGGCCGACGGCGCGTTCGGGCCCAAAAGCGTTCTGGAGTTTCCCGGCTACCTTCCGCCCCGGTGGCTCACGGCCGCGGCGCCGGCCGGGATCAGCCACGAATTCGAGGTTCCGGTTCCGAGCCTGGCCGGCGCGATCCCGGTGCGCACCTGGGCGCCGGCGGACGCGCCCGACGACGAGCCGCTCCCGATGCTCCTGGTGCACGACGGGCCGGAGTACGACGCGCTGGCCAGCCTGACCCGCTACCTGGCGGCGGGCGTGGCCGGCCGCTGGCTGCCCCGGCTGCGGGCCGCACTGCTCGGCCCGGGGGCACGGGACCGCTGGTACTCCGCGAACGCGCCCTACGCCCGCGCCCTGCGGCACGCAGTCATCCCCGCGCTGGCCGCGCGGCTGGCCACGAGCCTGCGGGTCGGGATGGGCACCAGCCTCGGCGCGCTGGCCATGCTGCACGCCCACTGCCGCTATCCCGACGCGTTCAACGGGCTGTTCCTGCAGTCCGGCAGCTTTTTCTGGCCGCCCTTCGACGCCCACGAGCGGCGCTTCCCCTACTACCGGCGGATCACCGCCTTCGTGGCCGACGCGCAGGGCGGCGGGCTGCCCGGCCGCGCCGTTCCGGTGGCCCTCACCTGCGGAGCGATCGAGGAGAACGTCGAGAACAACCGGCTCATGACGGCCGCCCTGCGGGCGCAGGGCTACCCGGCCGCGCTGCACGAACGGCCCGACGTGCACAACTACACCGCCTGGCGGGACGGTTTCGATCCGTACCTCACCCGGCTGCTGCGGCAGGCCGGCCCGTGAACCGCGAGGTGGCGCACGTGTGGTCGGACGCCATCGGCGCGGCCGGGACGGTCGTCCGCTACGGGCACTGGGGGCGGCCGGTCCTGGTGTTCCCCACCGAGCAGGGCCAGGCCTGGGACTTCGAGAACAACGGCATGATCGGCGCGCTCGCAGGCCTCATCGACGCCGGGCGGGTCAAGATCTACTGCGTCGGCAGCCATGACGCGGCGTCTTGGTCCAACCGGGAGGCCCCGCTGGAGGAGCGGGCCCGCGAGCACGAACGGTACGAGTCGTGGATCGTGCGCGATGTCGTGACATGGATCCACGCCGACTGCGGCGGGGCGGCGGAGGTGATCACCCTGGGCTGCAGCCTGGGCGCTTTCCACGCGGCCAACTTCGCGCTCAAGCGGGCCGACCTGTTCCCGCTGGCGCTGTGCTTTTCCGGCAACTACGACCCGGCCTCGTGGCACGGGTGGGGCGAGCGCGGCACCGCCACGTACTTCAACAACCCGCTCGACTACGTCGAGCACGCCCACGGCGACCACCTCGAATGGCTGCGCGAACGGGTCAGCCTGCTGCTGGTCTGCGGCCAGGGCCGGTGGGAGGACACGACCGGGTCGCTGTCGAGTACCCAGCGGTTCGCTGAACTGCTGGCCCGCCAGGGCATCCGCCACGAACTCGACCTGTGGGGCCACGACGTGCCCCACGACTGGCCGTCCTGGCGGGCGCAGGTCGCCCACCACCTGCCGAGATTCTGCTGATGGCCGTGTGCTGGGGCTCTGTTGACAGAAGAGGCTCCGCCAGAGCAGGTTGAGGGCTCTGCTGACGAGAGGATCGCGCCTTGAACTCCACCCGGCACCAGATCGGGTTGCTGCTCGGTACCGAGGAGGACTGGCCGAGAGCGTTCGAGGAGATCCTGCGCCGCCTCGGCCCGGTGCCGGGCACGCGCGGCGCCCGGCACGAGTTCGACTGCGAGCGGATAACCATCGAGCCGTTCGGGCTGCGCGACCGGCCCCGCTACGAACTGGTCATCGACCGGCTCGCGTACTGGTACTACCACCCGAGGGAGTGGCTGAAAAAGGTCGCGCTGATGGACGGCGTGTACCTGCTGAACAGCCCGTTCACGTTCCAGTCCATGGAGAAGCACGCGGCCTACTGCGCGATGCTGCGCCTCGGCCTCAAGGTGCCGGAGACGGTGCTCGTGCCCTACAAGAACCCGGTGGACAACGCCCGCTACGCCTATACGGCCGCCCAGTACAACAAGCCGTTCGACCTGGACGCCATCGCCGAGCGCATCGGCTACCCGCTGTTCATGAAGCCCTACGACGGCGGCGCGTGGCGGGGGGTCTCGCGCGTCAGCAACGCCGCCGAACTGCACGCGGCCTACGACCAGAGCGGCGAGATGCTCATGCACCTGCAGAAGGCCGTGGACGGCTACGACGCCTTCGCCCGCTCGCTGACGATCGGCGCGGAGACGATGGTCATGCGCTTCGAGCCGGACCAGCCCATGCACCGGCGCTACGCGGTTGACCACGACTTCCTGTCGCCGCAGGCCGGAGCCGAGGTGGTGACGATCGGCCGGCTGGTCAACGCGTTCTTCCGGTGGGAGCTCAACTCGTGCGAGACCCTGGTCTCCGGCGGCGAGGTCTACCCGATCGACTACGCCAACGCCTGCCCGGACCTGGCGCTGACCAGCCTGCACTACTACTTCCCCTGGGCGATGCGGGCCCTGGTCAAGTGGTGCGTGTTCGCGCTGGTCACCGGCCGCCGGCCGCGGCTTGACCTGGCCACCGAGCAGTACTTCGAGATCGCTGACGACGGCCGCGCGTCCTACGCCGACAAGATGGATGCCTACCGCCGCCTGGCGGACGCCTACTTCGACACGGAGCGCTACCGGGACTTCTGCGCGAGCAGCCTGAGCCGCATCGACGAGGTCGTGCTGGACTGGGTGGCCAGCCCCGGCTTCGACGCGTTGCTGATCGACACGGTCCGGTCGGTCTACCCGCCACACGAGCACGACCAGTTCGTCGCGCACCTGCGCGGGCTGACCGGGCTGTGGGTCCGCGACGAGAACGCGCGCCTGCGGAACGGCCCCGGCCAGTTATCCCGGTTATCCCGGCCCGCGGATTCCTGGCCCGCGGATTCCTGGCGCCTGTTCCCGCGGCGTGGGACCGTGTGTAAGGAGGTGCCTAGCTGGGCACATGGTCTCCCAGTCTTTGTTGAGTGAGGCCCCATGGGTCGTGACATCCAGCCAATCAAGATCAGTGGCGAGGACCGGCGCAACTACCGGGACAAGGTATGGCGTTCGCTGGACGTGTTCGCGCGGATGCTGCATGAGCGCCTGTTCGAGGTCAACCCGTCACTGGTCGGCCAGGAGATCGAGCTGAACCTGGTCGACGAGCGCGGGATGCCGTCCATGCGCAACGCCGACGTGCTCGACGCGATCGCGGACCCGGCCTGGGCGACCGAGGTCGGGCAGTTCAACCTCGAGATCAACATGCCGCCCCGGCGCCTGGACGGCGACGCCCTCGCCGCGCTGGAACAGGAGATCCGGGCCGATCTCAACGCCGGGGACAGCACGGCCCGCGGCAGCGGCAGCCGCCTGGTCATGATCGGCATCCTGCCCACCCTGGGCAAGGACGACGTGAACGAGGGCACGATGTCGGCCAACGCGCGCTACCGGGTGCTCAATGAGCAGATCTTCGCCGCGCGCGGGGAAGACATGGCCATCTCGATCGAGGGCGCCGAGCAACTGCTCACCCACACCGACAGCATCACGCCCGAGGCCGCCTGCACCAGCGTGCAGTTGCACATCCAGGTCAGCCCGGACGTGTTCGCGAACTACTGGAACGCGGCCCAGGCCATCGCGGGCGTGCAGGTCGCGCTGGCCGCCAACTCCCCGTTCCTGTTCGGCCGGCAGCTCTGGCACGAGACCCGGATCACCCTGTTCGAGCAGGCCACCGACACCCGGCCGACCGAGCTGAAGGAGCAGGGCGTGCGGCCGCGCGTTTGGTTCGGCGAGCGCTGGATCACGTCGGTATTCGACCTGTTCGAGGAGAACATCCGGTACTTCCCCGCGCTGCTGCCGATCTGCGAGGAGGAGGACCCGCTGGAGGTGCTGGACGACGGCGGGTGCCCGCAACTTGCGGAGATGAGCCTGCACAACGGGACGATCTACCGGTGGAACCGCCTGGTCTACGCGGTCGTCGACGGCGCGCCGCACCTGCGGGTGGAGAACCGGGTCCTGCCGGCCGGGCCCTCGGTCGCGGACGTCATGGCCAACGCGGCGTTCTACTACGGCCTGGTGCGCGCGCTGGCCGAGGCCGAGCGGCCGATCTGGACGCAGATGTCGTTCGCGACCGCATCGGACAACCTGCACGAGGCCGCGCGCAACGGCCTGGGCGCGCACCTGTACTGGCCGGGCCTGGGCGAGGCGCCCGTGGCCGAACTGGTGCTGCGCCGCCTGCTGCCGATGGCCCGCGAGGGACTGAGCCGCTGGGGCGTCAACCCGGAGCACGCCGACCGCCTGCTGGGCATCATCGGGCAGCGCTGCCTCACCGCCCGCAACGGCGCCGCCTGGCAGATCGCCACGGTCGCCAGGCTCAGCGAGCACCGCGGGGTCGACCGCGCCGAAGCGCTGCGGCTGATGACCCAGCGCTACATCGAGCACATGCACGCCAACAAGCCCGTCCACACCTGGCCGTTGGCGGACTGACCCTGGCGGACTGACCCGGGCGGACTGACCCGGGCGGACTGGCCCGGGCGGCCGGGGCCGGGGGTCAGTCCGGGAGCAGGGCGGGGAGCCGCGGCCAGCAGCGCATGATCGACACGACGGCCTGGTACCGCGCCTGGGGCCAGGCCGGCGGCGGGCGCGGCTGCTGCGCGGCGATCGCGAACGGGGTGGCGAACCGCCGCAGCGCCTCGCGGGCCAGCATGGCGGGCCAGGCGGCGCGTTCGGGGGCCGTCCACGGCCGGTGCGCGGCCAGGCTCGCCCGGATCGCGTCGAGGTCCGGCTCGGCCTGGCCGTGGATGTGGTACCAGTACACCGCGCCCGCCACGGCGAACAGGACCGGCTGGCGCAGCGGGGTGAAGTCGATGATCGCGACCACCGTGTCGCCGTCCATCAGCACGTTGTCCGGGCCGATGTCGCCGTGCACGAGCTGACGGGGCAGGTCGCACAGCCGCGGCAGGCCGCGTTCCAGGTGGCCGAGCAGGGCGGTGACCGGGCGGTCACCGGCCCGGCCGGGCGGGGCGTGCCGGCGCAGCAGGCCCGGCAGTTCCCGCACCAGGTACCGCGCGCCGGCCACGCGGGTCCAGACGGTCTCGGCCGGGGTCGCCACGGCGGAAACCGGAATCTTAGTTAACGCGGCGTGATAGCCGGCCAGGTGACGCATGACGGCTGTGGTCTGCGCCGCCGAAGGCGGCAGGCAGATCCGGCCGGGCAGGAATTCCTGGACGGCGTGGCCGGACGCGCTGACTAACGCGCCGGCCGTGGTCCGCAGCGGCCGGGCCTGGCGGATCCCGGCCTGGTTGAGCGCGCTGGCCACCCGTTCGTAGAGTTCCAGGTCGGCGGTCTGGTATCCGGGCTTGACGACGAACGTCCCGCGGCCGGTGGTCAGCCGCGTGACGTCGCGGTGGCCGCCGGGCAGCGGCGCGGCATCGAGTACCGCGCCGAGCCCGAATTCCGCGGCGACCCGCGCAAGGTCCGGCACCTGGTCTGGCTGGCGCCTGGTTGTCAGAGCGAGGAACTCGCCTTGACCACGCCGGACTGGGTGCAGACGCTGCCGGGCTGGCCGCTGGTCATCTTGCAGATCGCCGCCGTGATCAGGTTCGCGGCCCCGTCGGCGCCCTGCGCGACCTTGCTCGACGGGTCGTGCAGCGCCTGCGCGACCTGAGCCCAGGTCATGCCGGCCAGCGTCCCGGGGTCATAGGACGGGTTCTTGAGCACGTACTTGTTGCCGAAGTCGATGAACGGGTAGGAGTTGGCGTTGTACTTGGTCCACAGCGCCTGCTCGGCCGAGGTCGGGGTCTCCAGCAGCCCACGGGAGACGGTCTCGTTCTCCACCGAGGTGAACACCAGGTACTTGCTGGTGTACGTCGACTTATAGAACGACAGCGTCGGCGTGCTCGGGTCGACGTCGGTG
>DATAVV010000201.1:0-3667 GCA_036267555.1 Streptosporangiaceae bacterium
GCGCCGCCGCACGCGACCGACCCGGTCGTGGTCCTGCTCACCCCCGGCGTCTACAACCCGGCCTATTTTGAGCACACCCTGCTGGCCCGGCTGATGGGCGTGGAACTGGTCGAGGGACGCGACCTGGCCTGCACCGGCAACCGCGTGTACGTGCACACCACGCAGGGCAGCCAGCCGGTGGACGTGATCTACCGCCGCGTCGACGACGAGTTCCTTGACCCGCTGCAGTTCCGGCCCGATTCGGTCATCGGCTGCCCGGGCCTGCTCAACGCGGCCCGGGCGGGCCAGGTCACGATCGCGAACGCGGTCGGCAACGGGGTAGCGGACGACAAGCTCCTCTACACCTACGTGCCCGACCTGATCCGGTACTACCTGGGCGAGGAGCCGCTGCTGGGCAACGTGGAGTCCTACCGGCTCGACGACCCCGGGGTGCTGGACTGGGTGCTGGGCCGCCTCGACCAGCTCGTGCTGAAGCCCGTGGACGGCGCGGGCGGCAGCGGGATCGTGATCGGCCCGCACGCGGACGAGCGCACTCTGGCCGCGCTGCGCGAGAAGGTGGCGGCGTGGCCCAGGAACTGGATGGCGCAGCGGCCGGTCGCGCTGTCCACCTCGCCGGTGCTGATCGGCGAGCGCCTGGCCCCGCGCCACATCGACCTGCGGCCGTTCGCCGTGAACGACGGCCGCGACGTGTGGCTGCTGCCCGGGGGGCTGACCCGGGTGGCGCTGGACGAGGGCGCCCTGGTCGTGAACTCCAGCCAGGGCGGCGGGTCCAAGGACACCTGGGTGCTGGCCGGGCCGGGGCGCACGGGCCAGGTGACCGGCGCCCAGCAGCAGCCGCAGGCGCCGGCTCGCGGGCCGGCCGGGGACTCGGTCATCGGCCGGCAGGGCGGCCCGGCCCAGAGCGAGCAACAGGGCGAGCAGCAGTGACCAGGCCCGCCGTCGCCGCGGCGCGGCACGAGGACCCGGGTGCCGGGCACACCGGGCTGCTCAGCCGCATCGCCGAGACGCTGTTCTGGACCGGCCGATATGTCGAGCGCGCGGACGACACCGCCCGGATGGTCGACGTCTACGTGCACCGCATGCTGGAGGAACCCCAGGCCGACGAGGAAGCCGGCTGCGGCGCGCTGCTGGCCGTGCTCGGGATGCTGCCGCCGCCGGCCGCGCGGCTGGACATCGGCCAGACCCTGGACCAGCTCGCCTACGACCCGGCGAGTCCCAGTGCGATCGCGGGCGCCGTGCTGGCCGCGCGCTCCGGCGCCCGCACGGTGCGCGAGGTCATCTCCGGCGAGATGTGGGAGTGCCTGAACGTGACCGCGCTCGGCCTGCCGCGGCAGCGCAAGGCCGCGGACCGGCTGGGCCCGCACAGCTACCTGCGCTTCGTCCGGGAGCGGGCCGCGCTGTTCTTCGGCCTCGCCGACGCGACCATGAGCCACGACGATGCCTGGCGGTTCCTGGTGCTGGGGCAGAACGTGGAACGGGTCGACATGACGGCCCGGATGCTGCTGGCCCGGATGCCCGCGGCCACGTACGAGCTCGCCTCCCAGATGCTGCTGCACGCGTGCGGCGCCTACGAGTCCTACGCCCGGACCCGCGTCCGGGCCGGGGGTCCCGGTCACGTGGCCGAGTTCCTCGTCCTGGACCGGCTGTTCCCCCGGTCGGTCAGGCACGCGCTGGCCACCGCCGAGGAGTGCCTGGTCGGCCTGGAACCCATCGCGACCAGGACCAGCGTGCTGGCGCCGCTGCGGCGCATGCGCGCCGAACTGGACGGCGCGGATCCGGTGGCCCTGCCCGGGCGGCTGGCCGAGACGCTGGGCACGCTGCAGCAGGCCTGCCTGGAACTCAGCGAGGCCATCACCGAGCGCTACTTCACCTACGCGCAGCCGGCGCCGTGGGAGAAACGGCTGTGACCGGCGGCTGGGACGTGCGAGTCGTGCACCGTACCCACGTGCTCTACGAGGGACTGGCCCGCGCGTCGTACAACGAGGCCCGGATGACGCCCCCGGACCTGCCCGGCCAGTCGGTCCTGCGCGCCGCGATCTCCACCGACATGGCCGCTCCGGCCTGGACCTACCGGGACTACTGGGACACCGTGGTCAGCTCGTTCGACATCCAGGCTCCGCACCACGAACTGGTGATCACCGCCGAGGCCGCGGTGCGGACCAGCCCCGCGCCCCGGCCGGCCACCCCGCTGCCCTGGGCCTCGCTGCGCGAGGGCACGGCCGGCGGCGGGATGCTGGAGTTCCTGACCCCGACCGCGCGCACGGCCATCCGCGCCGACGTGGCCCAGGCCGCCCGGGAGCGCACCGCGGGTGCCGACCCCCTGGAGGCGGCCGCCGAGATCGCCTCCTGGGTCGGCGGCCGGGTGGCCTACGTGCCAGGCGCGACCGAGGTCCAGACCGGCGCCCAGGACGCCTGGGACATGGGCCAGGGCGTCTGCCAGGACATGGCGCACCTGACCGTTGGGCTGCTGCGGGAGATCGGCCTGCCCGCCCGGTACGTCTCCGGGTACCTGCACCCGCAGCCGGAGGCCCGGCCGGGTGACGAGATGGAGGGCGAGAGCCACGCCTGGGTCGAGTTCTGGGACGGCACCTGGAACGCCTGCGATCCGACCAACCTGGCGCAGGTCGGCGAGCGGCATGTGAAGGTCGCGGCGGGCCGTGACTACGGCGACGTCCCGCCGCTGAAGGGCATCTACCGCGGCGCTCCCAGCCGCACCATGCGGGTCAGCGTGGTGCTGACCCGGCTGGCCTGAGCCGGGCCGTCGGGACGCGGCTCACCGGTCGTAGTGCGAGGGCGGGAACGGGTCGCGCCGCCCCTCGACCTCCAGCTCGTCCTGGTCGGCCTCGCGGCGGATCTCGGCCCGCGCTTCCTGATACTCGTCGGTCTGGGTGACATCGAACGGCTCCGGCGGCTCGTCGGTCGCCGGGGGCACCTCGTCGGGGTCGAAGTCGTCGACGCCCGCCTCGACCCGCTCCTCTTCGGTCAGCCGGGCCAGCTGGTCGTCGTCGATACGGTCGGCCGACCCGCCGTGCTCGCGGCGGTTGCGGTGGAACTGCTCGGCGGGCTGATCAGAGTCCTGCTGCGTCATCACGCCTCCAGCGGATATGCGGATGGACGGGCCGGGGGGGTATACCCAGCACGCTACGCCTCGCCGCCCGGCCGGGTTCGGCTGCCCCGACCGTAAGATTCAAGCCAGGCCGGCCTCGACGGCCCAGTAAGGCGGTGCGCAGTGCCGGACATCCTCGGCCAGGGCGGCGACCGCCCGCCGCGTGCATGGCCGCGCTGGGTGGTCCTGATCGCCGTGGTCCTGGTCGCGGCCGCGGTGATCGTCCTGCACCTGCCCCGTCCCGGGCCCCGGCCCGCTCGCCACCCTGCGGCGCCGGCCACCGGCGCCCCGCAGAACCTCGTCGCGGGCGGCATCACCGGGCCGAGCCTGCCCTGGGACGCCAGCCTGCGGCTGCCGGTGACCGGACCACAGCCCGCCTGGTTCTCGCCGGCCACCGGGGTCACGTCGCGGATCGGCGGTCTGCCCCGGGAGCCAGCCGGCTACCAGTTCACCCGCGTCAACAGCGGCTGGGCCGTCCAGGCCAGCCTGTCGGCCAAGCTCATTCCCGAGGCTCAGCCCGGTTGCGGTAGCTGCGCCGGGCCGCCGCGGGCGGTCTACTTC
>DATAVV010000202.1:0-14388 GCA_036267555.1 Streptosporangiaceae bacterium
TCATCCCGGCCGGGCTCGGCGACAAACTCGACCTCGACCTGGCCATCTGGGCCTGCCTCGCCAACACCCGCCTCGACCAAGAGGCCAGCCAGCAGCACCAACAGCAGCTAGCCGCCTGAATCGCCACCTGGCGAGGCCACCCGCCAACACCGCACTCCGCTAGCGAAGCCGCAGGCCAGCGTCTTGTCGACGTGTTCAGGGCGAGATGGCCCGGCTCAGGTCCTGGCCACGAAGGTGAACAGCCGCTGGCCGGGCATCAGCGCGGCGGGCTCGCCCGTCAGCCGGTGCGCGCCCACCGACATGAAGCCGTCGTGGCTGACGTCGAACGCCTCCTCGCGGAAGCCCGCCTCCCCGAACCAGGACCGGATCGCGGGAGTCAGGTCGGGCGGACTGCGGTGCCTGGTCCACAGGACCAGCGCACCGGGTGCGCACAGGCTGGGCAGGGCGGCCACCGTGGCCTGGATGTCGCTGACGGTGAGGTTGCCGAAGATGCCGCATACCACCACTATCTGGGCGGGTACCGCGCCGACGCAGGCATCGGTGATCCCGGCGTCGGCCTGCAGCACCTCGACGCGGTGCAGCCCAGCCGCCCGCGCCGCCTGCCGTGCGAGCGCGACGTTGCGCTCGTCCAGCTCGACCAGCCGGGCGCGCGCGTCGTCTCGGCGCGGATGCCCGGTCAGCACGCCGATCACGTCCCGGCCCTGCCCGGCGCAGAGGCTGATCAGGCGGACGTCCCCGGCGGGCGCACGTCCGAGCTCGGCGCGCAGGTGCCCCTGCACTCGTTCCCCCCGCCGCGAGAGCAGGGAGCCTGGATCGTCGTATTCCCGGTGCCATTCCACCCAGTCGCGCTGCGCCACTGGGCCAGCCTACGGCCACCGATTCAGTGCGCAACTTCAGCCTTCACGAACCACGAAAACCCAGGTCCGCGGCTTGCGAAAGCACTTGGAGCCAAAACGTGGCCCGGCTCGAGTCGGCGCCCCGGTTAAGCGATCCCTGATCGCCTGCCACCACGTCTGACCTGCCCGCATTCCCCGGTCAACTATCTAGGCGAAGGCGTCGGGGGGCGGGAGCGGGGACGGCTCGGCGTGAGCGTCGGTGATCGGAGTGGATCCGGCCAGGAACAGGTCGAGCGCCGCGTCGGCCACGACCTGCGCCGGCGACGGGTCGCTGGCCGCCCGGGCGGCCAGGTCCGCGACCGGGAGGGGGTGATCGGCGGCGGCCACGACCAGGTTGCCGAAGGTGGCGCCGGCCAGCACCGCGGTCTCCGCGATCACGCAGGCGTGCCGGAACACCGAGCGCACCGCGGCCATCCGGCCGCGCGCATGAGCGAGCGGCGGGCCGTCTCCGACGTTGACCGCGTAGAGGCCGCCGGGCGCCAGGGCCCGGGCGGCGGCCGCCGTGAACTCCGCCGACGTCACGTGAGCCGGGGTCTGGCCGCCGGCGAAGACGTCCGCGACCAGCACGTCGAACGATCCGGCCGGGACCTGCTCGATAACGGCGCGGGCATCGGCCACCCGGACCTCGATCCCCTCGGCCTCGGCCTGGCTCAGCGGCAGCCGCTCCCGGACCAGCGTGGCCACCTCGGCGTCGGCCTCCACGGCAACCTGGCGGGAACCGGGCCGGGTAGCGGCCACGTAGCGGGCCAGCGTGAGCGCGCCCGCGCCGAGGTGGAGCACGCGCAACGGCGTGCCGGCCGGCGCGGCCAGGTCGACCAGGTGCCCGATCCGTCGCAGGTACTCCAACTCCAGGTGCCGCGGATCTTCGATGTCGACGTGAGACTGGGCGACGCCGGCGACCAGCAGCATGAACGCGCCCGGCCGGTCAAGGTCACCGAGCAGTTCCACGCGTTCGCCGCGTTCGAGGTCGGGCCCTGGCTGCTCATCCGGACCCGGGCCGTCCCGCGCGCTCAGCCGCCCGCCGCCCAGGGACCCACCCCGGCCAGGCGGTCGACGGTGATGTGGGGAATGTAACCCGGCGGCGGGTTGTCCATGGGCGGGAACCGCACGTCCGGGCCGAGGTAGGTGTGCGCGAGTTCCTGGAGCAGTTCGGGGGCGCCGCCCTCGGTGACGCGGGCCGTCCCGTAAACGACCAGGTACTCGGTCAGTCCTATGTCATTGACCCGGCCGGTCTCCATCGAGACCGCGACCCGGCTGTCGTTACGGATGTTGCGGATCTTGCGGTGCTCGGGCAGGTGAGCCGCGACGACCTCGTCGCCGTCGAGGCCCACCCACACCACCGTGACCTGGGGACTGCCGTCCGGGTTCAACGTCACGAGGTGAGCGAGGGCGGGAGACTCCACGACGGCCCTGGCGGCCTTGGAAAGCGATGCCATGGTGATCACGCTAGGCCCCGCCCGTCATGGTCCGCCAGTGCGGGCGCCATCGAAGTCGCTGGTCGAAAACAACAGCACTCCCAAGAGGTAAGCATGGAAGGATTCGAATATGAAATCGAGCACCTTTCCTCGTCAGCTTGCCCGCACCCGGCGCTTCACGGCGGGCGTGCCCGAGCGGTTCACGGTCGCCCGCGACGGAGCGGTCGTGCTGTTCCTGCGCAGCCGGGCCGGGGACGATCCGCTGGCCTGCCTGTGGGCGCTGGACCTTGCGACCGGGACGGAGCGGCTGCTTGCCGACCCCGTAGACCTGTGCGAGGTCTCCGGGCATCCGGCCGCCGGGATCGAGGACTACGCGACCGACCGCGACGCCCGGCTGGTCGCGTTCGCCCTGGCCGGTGAGCTGTGGACGGTAAACGTAGCCGGAGGCAGGGTCCGGCGGCTGTCGGCCCAGGTTCCGGTAACCGATCCGTGTCCCGACCCGGCCGGCCAGCGGGTCGCGTACGTCTGCGGTGGCGCCCTGCGGGTGGTCAAGGCGGCCCGGACCGGAGACCGGGCGATCGCGGTCCCGGACAGCCCGGACGTGACGTTCGGGCTCGCGAAGCACGCCGGTGACGCGTCGCTGGGCGGCGCCCACGGATTCTGGTGGGCTCCGGACGGCACCCGGTTGCTCGTCGCGCGCGCGAACCGCGCGGCCGTCGCGCTCCGGTACCTCGCTGACCTAAGCGAGCCGACCGACCCGCCCCGCACCGTGCGTTATGCCTCGGCAGGAACGGCCAACGAGGAGATCACCCTTTGGGTCGCCGACCTGGGCGGCGGGCGGACGCAGGCGCGCTTGGACCGGGCCACGCTGGAGTACCTGCCGGGCGCGGGCTGGGACGACCATGGTCCGTACGCGGTCGTCCAGTCGCGCGACCAGCGCACGGTCAGGTTCCTCGCGATCGACCCGGACAGCGGCCAGACCACAGTGCTGGCCGAGCAGCGGGACGATCGCTGGGTGCAACTGATCCGCGGCCTGCCCGCCCGCACTCGCGGCGGCGCCCTGGTCGCGTACGCCGACCGGGACGGCACGCGCCACCTGACCGTGGACGGGGCCGTGGTCACGCCGCCGGGACTGCAGGTCCGGGCCGTGCTCGCCGTGGACGGCGACGACGTCTTGTTCACCGCGTCCGCCGGCCCGGCCGAGGTCCACCTGTGGCGCTACCGGGCCAAAGACGGCGCCCGGCAGCTCAGCAAAACCGCCGGCGTGCACACCGGCACGCTCAGGGGCGGGACGTTAGTACACGTGACCCGGGACGCGGACCGGCCGGGCGGGCGGGCGGTGGCGCGCCGGGCGGGCGCCCCGGCCGTACCCATCGCGTCCGTGGCCGAACGCCCCGTGCTGAAGGTGCGTGAGACGCGCCTAACACTCGGGCCGCGAGACCTGCGCGCCGCACTGTACCTGCCGTCCTGGCACCGCACCGGCCACGGGCCGCTGCCGGTCGTGGTCGACTCCTACGGCGGGGCCAGCCGGCAGCGGGTCACCGCCGAGCGGGACTGGCGGTGCCTGGTCTCCCAGTGGTTCGCGGACCAGGGTTTCGCGGTCCTGGTCACCGACGGGCGCGGCACGCCGGGGCGCGGGCCCGACTGGGAGCGCGAGGTACACGGTGACCTGTTCGGGCCGGTGCTCGATGACCAGGTCACCGCGCTGCGAGAGGCGGCACGCGTGCGGCCGGAACTCGACCTGGGGCGGGTCGGCATCCGCGGGTGGTCGTTCGGAGGCTCGCTCGCGGCGCTGGCCGTGCTGCGCCGGCCGGATGTCTTTCACGCCGCGGTGGCCGGGGCGGGCGTCACCGACCAGTTGCTGTACTCCACGCACGGACGCGAGCGGTTTCTCGGCCATCCCGGCGACTGCGGCCCGGCCTACGAGGCGTGCTCGCTGGTGCGGGAGGCACCGGCGCTGAGCCGGCCGCTGCTGCTGATGCACGGGCTGGCGGATGACAACGTCCATCCGGCGAACACGCTGCGGTTGTCCGGCGCGCTGCTAGCCGCGGGACGGCCGCACGAGGTGCTGCTCCTGCCGGGGATCGGTCACCAGGCGATGGGCACCACGGTCACCGACAGCCTGCTGCGATACCAGGCCGACTTCTTGCGGCGCCACCTGGGCGTGCAGCCGTGTTAATCCAAAGAAAGGGCCTATGCCTGCTTGCGGTGCCGGGCGGGTAGCCAGTGAGCCTTCTGCCTGACTTCTTTCTCGGCCCGCTGCCTGGCGTCGGCGAAGTAGCGGTCTGGATCGCTCACCATGCGCTGCGGACGATCGTCGTCGTCCTCGATGGTGATGTGGGTTGCCACCCTCGATCCCTCCGTCACGACCTCAGTGTCAGCCGAGACCCCGGGCGGGTCAACGGTCTGATAGCCAACTTTTCGTCTTGATGTTACGCCAGGGCATCCGCGAGCAACCCGGCGAGTAGCCGGATCAGCGGCACGTCCGCCGACCGGATCGCACCCTTGTCTAATGCGTCGACCATCAGCATGCCGAACGCGTTCTGCCCGGCGGCCACGGGCACGGCCGCGAACGACTTGTACGTCTGCGGGGACGCGACCCGCCAGCCTGCTGGAGCGTTGGTAGCCAGGTCGGAGCAGAACAGGTGCTGGTTGTGCCGGATCATGCCGAAGATCAGGTCCCCTTCGACGGTTCCCTCGGCGATCGACTCCAGCGGGTCGTCCACGCGCCCGCTGTACTGGGCGGGAAACAGCACCCGGGGCGTGCCGGACGCGAACCGGAACAGGCAGGCCCGCACCCGTCCGGTGCCGACCAGGTGCGCGGCCGAGTCCACGACCATGGGGATCGTGGCTTCCCGCAGCGCGTCGCGCTCGTGCCTGCTCGTGGCCGTGGCCACCCGGCCAAGCTGACGCACGATCGGGTCCAGGGCGTCGTTCATGGTCACGCGCATCGCGACGGCCGCGTCCACCGCCGCCTGCTGCGCGACGGCGCGCTGCTGCTCCTTGCGGATCTGCTCGTAGGCGGGCACCCCGGCCGCGGTCACGCTGGCCGCCACCGCACCCAGCGTCCACCAGACGCGGTCGGCCACGGCCGCGCCCGCCTGCATGGCCAGCCACGTGGCGAGACCGACCGCGGCCAGGCTGATGACCGTGGTCAGGTAGAGACGTGCGCTGGGCGCAATGCGCATGCGGGGCAGATTAGATGATCCCCTGACCACATTCGCCCACTACGCCCATATCGGGGCCGAGCCTCCCGGTTACCTCCTCAGCTTGTCCAGCGCGACGTCCAGGCTGGACCAGGTCTGCTGGTTGCAGACGCCGTTGGCGTTGATCCGGCTCATCTTCTGGAACCGGACGCACGCATCCTTCGTGTTCGACCCGAAGCCGCCGTCGACGTCCAGCCGGCTGCCGATGACGATGTTGAGACTGCGCTGCAGCGCCTTGACCACGTCTTTCTGCGGCGAGTTGAGCTGGATCGTGGGGTAGCCGGGGAACCGGCTCAGCGCGGGTGCGAACTGTTCCGGATGGTCGGCCCAGTACTTGGGCCAGTCGATCGCGCCCCAGATGTTCGGAGCCCCGAGCGTGCGGGACTTCTGCCAGACGCCCTCCGGGCTGCCGGTGTTGCCCTCGATCGTCTGGCCGTTGCCGACGTACAGCCCGGTATGGGTCTGCTGCCAGTCGGCTGGTTCCTTGCCGTCGCCCTTCAGCCAGTCAAAGCAGATCTGGCAGCCGGGCGCGGCGTTCTTGGAGTCGATCCAGATGTGGTTGTCCTTGGCCCAGTGCCCGATGGCGACCACGGAGGCCGTGGGAAACGGCTGCTTGTAGCCGGCCGAGGCCGACACGAACTGCACGAAGTCCTGGCACCACGCCTCGGCCGGCCGGCCCAGGCCGCCCGAGAACAGATTCTGGTTGTCCGGGCCCTCGCGGTAGTCGACCCACAGGCGTGCTTGCGTTACGACCGCATCCTGGTAACTCACGGGCACGGCCCCCTTTCGGGGACCAAGATGACGCGCCTTCCCGATAAGGCGACCATTTCCCACCCCTTCCCCCCGCCATTAACCCAACACCGCCCGGTGTGGACGGTCTGCAGGAGCCGTGGAGTTGGGATGGAGATCTTGCCGTCTGCCGGACAAACGCCAGGAAAGGACTGCGCCCGTTGGGCCGGCCGGGTCAGCGGAAGGCGGACGCGACTTCCTGCAGGAACAGGTCGCAGGTGTCTTTCTTACGGGCGACCTTCGAGCCGAGCGTGTAGTCGGGGATGATCAACTCATCGGCCCCGGCTTCCTGGTAGCGAGCCACGATGTCGCGGACCTCGGACGGAGTGCCGACGATCACCGGCGGCCCCGGCTCTGCTTGCCGTTTCGCGGCGAGCCATTCCTGGTCGGTGGACAGGTACAGCATGGCCTGGGTGGACACGTGGATGTCACTGGCGTCCCGGCCGACCTGCTCGCAGTGGGCACGCAGCACCGAGACCTTGTGCGCGAGCAGTTCCGGCGTGGTCCAGGCGTTCCACTCGTCGGCGTACTGGGCCGCGATGCGCATCGTGCGCCGCTCGCCCGCGCCCCCGATCAGCAGCGGCATCCGGCTCTGGACCGGGGCGGGCTGGTTCGGCGCGTCGTCGAGCTGGAAGTACTGGCCCGAAAACGTGGTCCTGGGCTCGTCGAGCAGGGAACGCAGGACCTGCACGGCCTCCTCGAACCGGTCCAGCCGCTCGCGCACCGTCCCGAGCGGAATCCCGTACGCCGTGTGCTCGTTCACCTGCCAGCCCGCGCCGATCCCGAGCGTGAGCCGCCCGTGGCTGACCTGGTCGACCGCGGCCGCGATGTTGGCCAGGACCGCGGGATGCCGGTAGGTCACGCTGGTGACCAGCGGGGCGAGCCGCAGTCGCGGCACCGTCGCCGCCAGCGCCGCGATGATCGACCAGCACTCGAGTATGTCGCCGTCGAGCGGCTCCGGTCCGGGACCGTTCGGCATGAAGTGGTCGGCGAAGTACACGCCGTCCCAGCCGGTCCGCTCGCAGTGCGACGTGATCTCGTAGATGTCATCCCACGGCTGCGCGGGCGTGGGCCAGATGCTGAAGCGCATGCGGGAATCCTACGGGTGGAACTGCTCCTGCAGGCCGGTGACCCGGGCCAGCGTTCCGGTGATGAGGAAGACGCGGGTGTCCTGGTCGGTGGCCAGGTAGGAGGAAAGCTGGCCCGGGCTGATCGTGACCGGGTGGCCCGTGGTGACCGGGAAGACCATGATGACCGCGCCCGGGTTGACGTGGCCGGTCTCGGTGGTCTTGGCCACGTTGTAGTGGAAGTCGTCGGGGCCGCCGCAGACCATCGTGGCGGGGTTGCCGGTCAGGGCCAGCGCGCCGTCGGTCCCTTCCTTCGCGGCGGTGACGTGCATGAACGTGTGCGCGGCCAGTTGCGCGCAGGTGGAACCGGTGGGCACCGGACTGGCGGCGGGGGTACTGGCCCCCGGCGCGGGGCTGGGCGCGGGGGCCGAACTGGGCGCGGGCGTACCGGTGGGCGTGGGGGTGGCCTGGGTGGATGACGCCAGGCTGGGCATGGGGATGGGCGTCGGCCTGGGGGTGCCGCTGGCCGCGGGGCCCGACGAGCCGCACGCCGCCGCCCCCAGCGTCACGAACGCCGCCGTTATGCCCATCGTCAGCCGCGCGTGCCTCATCTAGGTGCCCCTCCCAGCGACGGCCACAATCTAGTACCGCGGCCAACACCGGCTCACCGTTTCCGCGTATATCAAGACACGGGTACCTGTTCGTGCCGGGGTTTCCTGGCGCCGGGGCGCGCCGGTCGGGCCCGCCGCGAGGGCGGCCAGGAACGGCCAGCGCGGCTGCGGCGGGTGTATCAGGCACCCGGGCCCGGTCGCCAGGGTGGCCGCGTGAACTGTTTCAGACTTGCGGCCACGGCCGCGTTCCGGCCGGTCACGGCGGCGGCGACCGCCGTGACCGCCGTGACCGCCTTGACCATGGCCGGGTGCGCCGCCCAGGTGGCCCGCCCGGCCGCTGACCCGCAGCAGACCAGCGTCGTGGTGGCGGCGGTGCCCGCCGAGGGCGCGGCGGGCCTGTACATCGCCTCCGAGGAGGGGCTGTTCGCCCGGGCGGGCCTGCGGGTGACGATCAAAACCATCGAGGACCCGACCGAGGCGATCCCGCTGATGCGCCGGGGCCTGGTGAACGTGGCCTCGGGCGAGTACACCGCGTACATCGCCGCGGACGCGGCCGGGATCGCCCGGATGCGGATCGTCGCGGCCGAGTTCGCCCTGGGCCCGCGCGTCCAGGAGATCATGACGGCGGCAAGGTCCCCGATCACGAGCCCGGCCAAGTTGCGCGGGGCCACGATCGCGGTCAACGCGGTCGGCAGCGAGACCACCGACCTGCTGTACACCGCGCTCGCCCCGTATGGCATCACCCCGGCCCAGGTACACGTGGTCGCCGTGCCGCTGCCGGCCATGCCCGCGGCGTTGGCCGCGCACCGGGTCGACGCGATCTACGAATTCGAGCCGTACGTCACCGAGGGCGGGCAGCTTTACGGCGAGCAGGACCTGATCGACCTCGACAGCGGGGCCAGCGCCGGCTTCCCGGTCGCCGGGTTCGGCGTGCTCGAGTCCTGGGCCGCGGCGCACCCGCGAGTGGTCCGGGCCTTCGCGGCCGTGATCGCCCGGGGTAACGCGATCGCGGCGACCAACCTGGCCGCGCGGCAGCGAGCCCTGCAAACGGCGCTGCACCTGAGCCCGCAGGTCGTCGCGGTCATGGCCGCCGGGACGTTCCCCACTGCCCTGGACCCGGTGCAGGTCCAGCGGGCGGCCGACCTGATGCTGCGTTACGGCCAGTTGCGGCGCCCGTTCGCCGTCGCGTCCGTCACCGGGCCCTGAGATGACCGATCCCAGGAAACCCGATGGGCCCGGCAGCGACGTCACCGCGCGGGTCACCGCCGCCTACACCGCGCTGGCCGGCCGGTGGGACACCGGCGGGGCGGCGTGGAACCAGCCCGTGGCCGCCCGCCTGGTCGACCTGGCCGGGCTCAGTCCGGGCATGCGGGTCCTCGACGTGGGATGCGGGGCGGGCGCGGCGACGATCCGGGCCGCGGCCGCGGCCGGCCCCGGCGGGCAGGTCACCGGCATCGACCTGGCCGACACGATGCTGGCCCGGGCCCGGCGGCAGGCGCGCGCCGCTGGCCTGCCGAACGTGACGTTCCAGCGGGCCGACGCCGCCACGCCGCCGTTCGAGCCGGGCAGCTTCGACGCCGTCCTCGCCTGCCTGGTCGTCTACCTGCTGGCCGACCCGGCCGCCGCACTGGCCCGGTGGCGGGCGCTGCTGCGGCCGGGCGGGACCGTGGCGTTCTCCTGGGTGCTGGCCGACGACCCCGCGTTCGAGCCGGTCTTCGCGGCGGTTGACGCGTTCCTGCCCGCCGGGCGCCCCGGATGGGGCGCGTCCTGGCGCCGGTGGGAGTCCGCCGGCGAGGCCGAGGCCCTGCTCGGGCCCGGTTACGAGGCCGTGACCACGGCGGCCGAACCGGTCACTACCCGCTACGAGAGCCCGGCGCACTGGTGGCAGTCGTCGTGGACCCAGGCCCCGCGGCTGGCGTGGCAGCACATCAGGCCGGGGGATCGCGACATGGCCAGGGACGCCGCGTTCAAGCTTCTGGAGGTTATCCGGGCGCCGGACGGGACGCTGACGCGCGTGCGCACCACGTGCTACACGACGGCGCGGGCCGCGGCCGGGACCGGCGGGGCCCGGCGGTCATGAATCCGGCGGGAGGTCGGCGGGCAGGCCGACGCGGCGCACGGCGGCCGTCTCGTCCGGGCTGAGGCGGCCGAGCAGGCTGACGGCGGCACAGTTCGCGCGGACCTGGTCCGCGCTGGTCGCCCCGAACAGCACGCTGGCCACGGCCGGGTTGGTGAACGGGAACGCCAGCGCCAGCGCGGCCGGCGTGGTGTCCAGCCGGGCGGCGAGGGCGGCCAGCTCCTCGGCCGCCGCGACCGCGGGCGTGACCCGCGGGTCGTCCAGCGTCCCGGCCGCGCGCCCGGCGCCCGGACCCGCCGCACCCGCTGTCCCTGCGGCACCGGGCCGGTATTTGCCGCTGAGAACCCCTCCGGCCAGGCAGAACGAGGCGATCATCCCGGCCCCCGATGCCTGCAGGGCGCCGGCCATGACCGGGTCCTCGGCCCAGGCCCGGCGCACCAGGCTGTAGGGCAACTGGATGGCGCACGGCGGGGCGAGGCCCTGGGCGGCAGCGGCCTCGACGGCCTGGGCGGCGCGCTCGGCGCGCCAGTTCACCATGCCCCAGGCCCGGGCCTTGCCCGCGTCCAGCAGGCCGCCGACGACGGCGACCATCTCGGGCAAGGAAAGGGCCTCCGGCGGCTCGTTCGCGTAGATCAGGTCGACGTGGTCGAACTCCATGCGCCGCAGGGAAGCGTCCAGTTCGGCGGCGGCACTCTGCTCGGGCCAGAACTCCCACCACAGCTTGTTGGCCACCACCGCCTGGTCGCGCGGCACGCCCGCGGCCCGGAACAGCCGGCCGAACACCACCTCGGAGTATCCGGTGCGCATCGGGGCCGCGTGAGTCTCGTCGTCGTAGCGGGCGTCGTCGAAGAAGTTGATGCCCTCGTCCCACGCGGCCCGCAGGACGGCCACCCCGGTTTCGGCGGGCAGCCGCTCGTACGTGCGCCACGAGCCGAGCGACATCGCCGACACGTCCAGGCCAGTCGAGCCCAGGGGCCGGGACGTCAGGAAACCGGCGGGCATGCTGCCTCCCTGCGGGTGCGGTCGTTACGTCGCACCATAATGTCCGGCCAGGGAATCGATCAGCCGAGTCCTGCGGCGAGGGCCTTCTCGGTCGCCTCGCGCACCACCGCGGCGTCGGCCTCGCTGAGCGGGCCGCGCGGCGGCTGGCAGCGCCCGCCGTTGACGGCGCCGGGGACGATGTCCATCGACAGCTTGATGGCCTGGACGAACTCGGTCTTGGAGTCCCAGCGCAGCAGCGGGTGCAGCATCCGGTACAACGGCAGGGCCTTGACCAGGTCACCGGCTTGCGCGGCGGCGTACAGCTCCGCGCAGGCCCGGGGGAACGCGTTGGGGTAGCCCGCGATCCAGCCCGGCGACCCGGCGACGGTCAGCTCCAGGACCACGTCGTCGCTGCCGGCCAGCACGTCGAGCCCGGGCGCCAGCTCGGCCAGCTCGTAGTAGCGGCGCACGTCGCCGCTGAACTCCTTGACCGCCACGATCAGGCCCTCGTTGTGCAGCTCGGCCAGCAGCGGCGGGACCAGGTCGACCTTGGTGTCGTAGGGGTTGTTGTAGGCGACGACCGGCACGCCGGCCGCGGCCACGATCCGGTAGTGCTCGACCACGTCACGGCGGCTGGCGCGGTAGGAGTTCGGCGGCAGCAGCATCACCGCCGGGCAGCCGGCCTGCGCGGCGACCTCGGCGTTGCGCCGGGCCTGGCGGGCCCCGTAGGCGCCGATGCCGGGCATGACCGTGAACCCGGCCGGGGCGGCGTCGACCGCGGCCCGCACCACGGCGTCCCGCTGCGCGTCGGTGAGCTGCTGGTACTCACCGAGCGAGCCGTTCGGCGTGATGCCGTGACACCCGGCCGCCCCGAGCCACGCGACGTGCGTGGCGAAGGTGTCCAGGTCCGGGGTGTCGTCGTTGTTCCAGGGCAAGGCGGCGGCGACGAGGATTCCGTGCCAGGGCTTGCGTTCCATCGGTGTTCCTCCATCTAGCGGGCGACCACCCGCGCCATGCTCAGTAATATGTCACATGGCATAAGTCGAGGGAAAGAGCCACTGAACCCGGAGGCGCACCCGGCGCTGGCCGACGAGCACGCATGCCTGCTGCTCGCCGAGGACGGGGACGGCTGCGCGGGTTATGTACTCGGGTTCTGGCATCTCGCGCTGTTCGCCAACGGGCCCGTGGCCTGGGTCGAGGAGATCATCGTCCGGTCGCAGCAGCGGCGGAGCGGCGTGGGCCTGCGGCTGATGAGCGCGTTCGAGGAGTGGGCGGCCGAGCGCGGCTGCGCCCAGGTCGCGCTCGCGACCCGGCGGGCCGCGCCGTTCTACCTGGCCCTGGGTTACCAGGAGTCCGCGGTGTACCTGCGCAAGGTGCTGCCGGCGGGTGCGGCTGGCTAGCCTGGACGCTTGTCACCTAAACGGGCAGGGGCGGGCCGATGAACTCGTTGACACGCATGGTCGGCACGGCCGTCGACCGCATGCTCGGCCTGTCCGCTACGTCGCGGCCGTACGTGCTGCGGCGCGACCTCGGCGTCCCGATGGCCGACGGCGTGGTCCTGCTCGGCGACCTGTACCGGCCCGCCGCCGGGGACCGGCCGCTGCCCGCGGTGCTGATCCGCTCGCCGTACGGCCGGGCCGGGATGTCCGGGTTCGTGTTCGCGGCCCCGCTGGCCCGCCAGGGTTTCCAGGTGTTCATCCAGAGCACGCGCGGGACGTTTCTGGACCGCGCTGAGCGGCCGGCAGGAGCGGGCCCTGCCGGGCCCGGTACCCAACCCGGTCCAGGCAGCCAGGAACCGGCGCGCCATGCGCAAGGTCCCACTGCAGGCCGCCGACGTGGCCGTGGCCGGCGCTCCGGTCGCGTTCTGGCGGGACTTCACCGACCACGGCGAGCCGGGCGACCCGTTCTGGGCCGCGGCCAACCACGACGGTGCCGACCTGAGCCGGCTGCCGCCGGCCAACATGGTGACCGGCTGGTGGGACCTGCTGCTGCTCGGCCAGATGCGGGACTACGCGGCGATCCGGGCCGCGGGCGGCACGGCCCGGCTGACGGTCGGGCCGTGGCTGCACGGCGAGCCCGCCGAACTGCGGGAGGTCATCCGCCAGGACGTGGCCTGGCTGGACCACCACCTGCGTGGCGGCCCGGCGCCGTCCGGCGCGCCCGTGCGGCTCTACCTGCAGCAGGCCGGCACCTGGCTCGAGTTCGGCGAGTGGCCGCCCGCGGCGGCCGCGGGCACGCCGTATTACCTGCGCGCCGGCGGCCTCGGCCCGGAGCCCGAGCCCGGCGAGGCCGCGCCCGGCGCGTTCGTCTACGACCCGGCCGACCCCACGCCCTCGGTGGGCGGCCCGATGCTGCAGCCACCGGGCAAGCAGGCCGACAACGCCGCGGTCGAGGCCAGGCCCGACGTCCTGATCTACACCAGCGGCCCGCTTCCCGTTGACCAGGACCTGGCCGGGCCGGTCAGCGCCCGCATCTACGTGCGGCCCAGCCGCGAGCACGCCGACCTGTTCGTCCGGGTCTGCGACGTGGATGAGAATGGCGTCTCGCGCAACGTCGTCGACGGGATCCGGCGCCTGTGCCCGCGGACGGTGCCGGCGCCGGACGCGGCCGTGGGCGAGGACGGGATCCTCGCCGTGGACGTGGAGCTTTACCCGACGGCGTACCGGCTGCGGCGCGGGCACCGGATCCGGGTACAGGTCAGCGGCGGCGCGTTCCCCCGGTTCGCCCGGAACTTCGGCACGCCGGAGCCGTTCGGCGCGGCGACCCGGGCCAGGCGGTGCCGCTTCGAGATCCACCACGACGCCCGGCACCCGGCCCACGTGATGCTCCCGCTCCTGGCGAATCCCGCATAACCGGGCCATACCCCCTCGGCCCCGGCTCTGGCCGAGTTTGGCCAGGCCAGGCAGGGAGCAGGTCAGGAAGATGAGACCCCCTCGGGCCCCGCGGCCCGGCCGGTAGCGGCCGCGATGTCCGGCTGGTTCACGGCGCACGTCGTGCACACCGGACGGCTGCCGCTGTTCTGCTTCTTCGTGGCCTTCCTGGTCGCGTTCGGCTTCATCCGGATGTCGGTCCGGCTGATTCGTGCCCAGGTCCGCTGGTGGCCGGGCAACGTCACGAGCGGCGACACGCACCTGCATCACGTGGTGTTCGGCGTGATCTTCATGGTCGCGGGCGGGGTGGCGGGCATCGCGTTCGGGGCGCAGGCGCCGGGCTGGCGCTCGGGGGCGGCGGCCCTGTTCGGCGTGGGCACGGCCCTGGTGCTGGACGAGTTCGCGCTGATCTTGCACCTGCGGGACGTGTACTGGAGCCGCGCGGGCCGGGTCTCGATCGACGCGGTGTTCATCGC
>DATAVV010000203.1:0-2656 GCA_036267555.1 Streptosporangiaceae bacterium
GTGACAGAATTCCCCGCCGGATTCGGGCACAACCGAGGCTCTTCGAGCGTTACACCCGCGCGATAGGCAAGAAAGATGGAGGGGTAAGGGCCCACATGGCAACCGACTATGACAGCCCGAGGAAGACCGACGACGAGCTGAGCGAGGACAGCCTGCAGGAACTGCAGGCGCGCCGGATGGACAAGTCATCGACCGCGATCGACATCGACCCCGACGATGTGGCGGAGTCGCTGGAGCTTCCGGGGGCGGACCTGTCCAACGAGGAGCTCTCGTTCCAGGTGATCCCGCGCCGGGAGGACGAGTTCACCTGCTCAAGTTGCTTCCTCGTGCACCACAGGAGCCAGCTCGCGGAGACCCGCGGCGGACGGCTCGTGTGCCGGGAGTGTGCGGCCTAAGGCCGGTCGGGCATCGCGATGCCTCGGCCGGTCGGGCCGCGTGACGCGCACGAGAACGCTGTGCGCGGTTATCGGCGTGCCTTGCTCCTGCGCGCCGAACTACCCGGGGCGCCCGGCGCGCACCGGTGGGGGGAATGTCAGGATCGTCCCGAGACGGCGGCTTTGCCGCCGGGCGCCTGATCGCACGTTTTTTTTGCGCCGCCGGACGCGTGATCGCAGCGCTCCTGAGGCTAGATCGCCAGCCAACCCCGGGCGGGAGAGCGTATGGGCATCCAGGCGGATGTGGTCTTCGCCGGCGGCGCGGTCTACACCGCGGACGCCGCGCGGCGCCGTCTCGGGCCGGCCGGGAGCGGGCCGGCCGGGGATGGGCCGGCCGGGGGCGGGCCGCGGGCCAGCGCCGTGGCCGTGCGCGGCGAGCGGATCGTGGCCATGGGCCAGGCGGGCGAGGCGGGCATCACCGACCTGATCGGCCCGGGCACCGAGGTCGTGGACCTGCGCGGCCGGGCCCTGCTGCCCGGGCTCCAGGACGCGCACGTCCATCCCGCGTTCGCCGGCGTGACCATGGTCGGGTGCAACCTGATCGGAGCGGCCACCCTCGATGACGCGTTGGAGCGGATCAGCGCGTACGCGGCGCGGCGCCCGGACGGGGACTGGGTCGCCGGCAGCGGCTGGCGCATGGAGTGGTTCGAGCGCGGCCTGCCCAGCCGCGAATTGCTCGACCGGGTCACCGGGGGCAGGCCCGCCTATCTCACCAACCGCGACGGGCACGGAGCCTGGGCCAGCAGCCGGGCGCTCGGGCTGGCGGGTATCGACGCGCGCACTCCGGACCCGCCGGACGGCCGGATCGAGCGCGGCCCGGACGGCTCGGCCCAGGGCACCCTGCACGAGGGCGCCGCCACCCTGGTGGGCCGCCACGTGCCCGCGCTGACGTTCGAGGACCGGGTCAGGGGGCTGCTGCTCGCCCAGGAGCACCTGCATGCCCGCGGCATCACCGCCTGGCAGGACGCGATCATCGGGGAATACCTCGGCTCGGGCGACCCGCTGCCGGTGTACCTGGCCGCCGCCCGGGCCGGGAGCCTGACCGCCCGGGTCGAAGGCGCCCTGTGGTGGGACCGCGGCCGGGGCGCCGAGCAACTGCCCGACATCCTGGCCCGCCGCGAGCAGGGCCAGGCGGGCCGGTTCCGCGCCAACACCGTAAAGATCATGCAGGACGGGGTCGCGGAAAGTTTCACCGCCGGGATGATCGAGCCCTACCTGGACTGCTGCGGCGCCCAGACCGCCAACCGGGGCCTGTCCCACGTGGACGCGGCGGCGCTGCGCGGGTACTCACGCGGCTGGACGCGGAGGGCTTCCAGGTCCACCTGCACGCCATCGGCGACCGGGCGGTCCGGGAGTCGCTCGACGCGATCGAGGCGGCCCGGGCCGCCAACGGCCCCGGCGACCACCGTCACCACATCGCTCATCTGCAGGTGATGCACCCCGCCGACATCCCGCGGTTCGCCGCGCTGGACGTGACCGCGAACGTGCAGGCGCTCTGGGCGGCGCACGAGCCGCAGATGGACGAGTTGACGATCCCGTTCATCGGGGCCGAGCGGGCCGGGCGCCAGTACCTGTTCGGTGACCTGCTCCGCGCCGGCGCCCGCCTCGCGGCCGGCAGCGACTGGGCGGTGAGCAGCGCGAACCCGATGCGCGCGATCCACGTCGCGGTCAACAGGACACTGCCGGGAACCGCGGCCGAGCCGTTGCTGCCCGGGCAGAGCCTGGACCTGGCCGAGGCGCTGGCCGCCTACACGGCCGGCTCGGCCTACGTGAATCACCTCGACGAGACCGGTGCGATCGAGGCCGGCCTGCTGGCGGACCTGGTCGTGCTGGACCGTGACCCGTTCGAAGGGCCGCCCGGCGAGATCGCGGCCGTCGGCGTGGAACGCACCTTTGTGGGCGGCCAGCAGGTGTACCCGGCGCGGTCCTAGGCTTGTCCACCGGGGCGAGCACTGGAGTGGAGGAGCCGATGGAGTCAATCCCGCTGGGTCGTGGCGGACCGCTAGTGTCCCGGGTCGGCCTGGGCCTGATGGGCATGTCGGGCATCTACGGACCCGCCGACGAGAACGAGAGCGTCGCCACCATCCGCGCCGCTCTGGACGCCGGGGTCACCCTGCTGGACACCGGGGACTTCTACGGCATGGGCCACAACGAGATGCTGCTGCGCGACGCGCTGCGCGGCGTGGCCCGCGACCGCGTGTTCATCTGCGTCAAGTTCGGCG
>DATAVV010000204.1:0-7626 GCA_036267555.1 Streptosporangiaceae bacterium
GCTCGGCGAGATCCTCGATGAGGTCGCGGGCGTGCCCGCCGACCAGGTGACGCCGGAGAAGACGTTCGTCGACGACCTGGACATCGACTCGCTGTCGATGGTCGAGATCGCGGTGGCCGCCCAGGACAAGTTCGGGGTCGAGATTCCCGACGAGCAGCTCAAGGACCTGAAGACCGTCCAGGACGTAATCGACTACGTCCGCAGGTCGGGCGTGACGGCCTGACCCGGTTTTCCACCGGCGCGGCGCCGCGCCGCCGCCACCAGCACCGGCGCCGCGTCATCGGACATGAGGAGCACGATCACCGTGGGCACAGACCGGACCAACGTCGTCGTCACCGGGCTCGGCGTGATCACGCCGGTCGGGGCGGACGTCCCCTCGACGTGGGACTCGCTGCTGGCCGGGCGCAGTGGAGTGACGAAGCTGACCGACGACTGGGCCAGTGAGCTACCCGCCAGGATCGCGGGCTGGGCCGCCGCCGACCCGGCGACGCTGATGGACCGGGTGCAGGCCCGCCGCATGGACCGGTGCGAGCAGTTCGCCATGGTCGCCGCGCGCGAGGCCTGGGCGGACGCCGGGTCGCCCGAGGTCGAGCCGGAGCGGCTCGGCGTGGTGGTGTCCAGCGGCATCGGCGGCGTCTCCTCCACGCTGAAGGCCTACGACACGCTGCGGGAGAAGGGCTGGCAGCGGCTGTCGCCGTTCACGGTCCCGATGCTGATGCCGAACGGCGCCGCCGGGTGGCTCAGCATCGAACTCGGCGCCCGCGCCGGGGCGCACACCACCGTGAGCGCGTGCGCGTCCGGCGCCGAGGCCATCGGCTACGCCATGGAGATGATCAGGTCCGGCCGGGCCGACGTCGTGCTGGCCGGGGGCACCGAGGCCGCGATCATCCCGCTGAACATCGCGGCGTTCGCGGCGATGCGCGCCCTGTCCACCCGCAACGACGAGCCGGAGCGAGCCTCGCGGCCGTTCGACCGGGGCCGGGACGGGTTCGTCCTCGGCGAGGGCGCGGGCATGGTCGTGCTCGAGTCGGCCGAGTACGCGGCGCGCCGGGGAGCGCGGGTGCACGCGGTCGCGGCCGGCGTCGGCTACTCCTCCGACGCCCACCACATCGCCCAGCCCGACCCGGACGCCACCGGGGTGGTGAACGCCCTCCGCCGGGTGATGGCCGACGCGAGACTGCAGCCCGAACAGGTGGCGCATATCAACGCGCACGCCACGTCCACCCCCGCGGGCGACGTCGTGGAGTGCCAGGCCATCGCGGAGGCCCTCGGAGAGGCGTCCAGCGGGGTGGTGGTCTCGGCCACCAAGTCGATGACCGGGCACCTGCTCGGCGGCGCGGGCGCGGTCGAGTCCGTGGCCGCGATCCTGGCCCTGCGCGAGGCCGTCGCCCCGCCCACCATCAACCTTGAGGATCCCGACGACGACGCCGGAGTTCAGATAGCGACCGAGCCGACGAAACTGCAGCCGCGCGGCAGCGCCCCGATGGCTGTGATCAACAACTCGTTCGGCTTCGGCGGCCACAACGTAGCCGTGGCTTTCACGGCCGCCTGAGGCACCGTGTCGATATGAGCTCGCCCGCCCGACGCGAGGAGACCGACGTGACCATACTGGACAGCAGGAAACGCGCCAATATGCCCACCGAACCGCCCGCCGCCGAGCCACCCGCGGCCTCGCCTGCGACCTCCGCGGCTGCGGCCTCCGCGCCAGCCGCCGGGGCTGAGGTGCCCCCTGGCACCCTGCCCCGGGATCCGCAGGTCCGCCTGGAGGCGCTGTTCGACCCGGGCTCGCTGTCGCTGCTCTTCCCGCCCGACGGCAGCGGCGCGCTCGCCGGGACCGGGACCATCGACGGGGTGCGGGCCGTCGCGTTCGCCAGCGACCCCCGGGTGCAGGGCGGCGCGACCGGCAGCGCGGGCTGCGCCACGATCGTCTCCGCCTACGACCACGCGATCGAGGCCGGGGCACCGATCATCGGGCTGTGGCATTCGGGCGGCGCCCGGCTGCGTGAGGGCGTGGAGAGCCTGCACGCGGTGGGCACGGTCTTCGCGGCCATGACCCTGGCCTCGGGCAAGGTCCCGCAGATCTCGGTCGTGCTGGGCCCGGCCGCGGGCGGCGCCGCCTACGGCCCCGCGCTCACCGACCTGGTCATCCTGTCCAGCCATGGCCGCATCTTCGTCACCGGACCCGACGTGGTGCGCAGCGTGACCGGCGAGGACGTCAACTCCGAGCAACTCGGCGGCCCGGAGGCGCACAGCCGGCGGTCCGGGGTCGTGCACCGGGTGGCCGAGACCGACCTGGACGCGATCGAAGAGGCCCGGCGGCTGGTGCTGCTGCTGGGCCGGCAGCAGGAGGGCGACGACACCGAAGGCACGGTCAGTGAGGGGATCGACGTCTCCTCGCTGCTGCCCGAGTCCGCGCGGCGCGCCTACGACGTGCACCCGCTGGTCACCGGGCTGCTGGACGAGCCAGGGATCGAACTGCACCCGCGCTGGGCGCCGAACATCGTCACCACGCTCGGCCGGCTGGGCGGCCGCACCGTGGGTGTGGTCGCCAACAACCCGCTGCGGCTGGGCGGCTGCCTGGACGCGACCTCCGCCGAGAAGGCGGCCAGGTTCGTCCGGATGTGCGATGCGTTCGGGGTGCCGCTGGTCGTCATCGAGGACACGCCCGGGTACCTGCCGGGCGTGGGCCAGGAGTGGGACGGCGTAGTCCGCAGGGGCGCCAAGCTGCTGCACGCGTTCGCCGAGGCGACCGTGCCGCGGGTCACGCTGGTGACCAGGAAGGCCTACGGCGGCGCCTACATCGCGATGAACTCGCGCTCGCTCGGCGCCACGCGCGTGTTCGCCTGGCCCACCGCGGAGGTGGCCGTGATGGGCGCGGTCGCGGCGGTCAGGATCCTGCACCGCCGCACGCTGGCCGCGGCCCCGGCCGACCGGCGCCACGAGGTCGAGGCCCAGCTCGCGGCCGAGCACGAGCGTGAGGCGGGCGGACTGCAGCGCGCGATCGCGCTCGGGGTGGTCGACGAGGTCGTGGAGCCGGCCAAGACCCGTCAGGCGCTGGCCCGCGCGATCGCCGAGGCCCCGGGCCGGCGGGGCACGCACGGGAACATCCCGCTCTGACCCGATGCGAGGCCCACAGGCGTGATCCGGCCACGGCCGGGCGCGGTGTCGTTACCGTTGATGTAGCGATGTCACGTTTTCCATGACCTGCGCGGGTAGACCCTCGCGTCAGACGGGAGGGAAGGACGAGTGTCGGCCGCCGAGCTGGAGGTTCTCAGCATCGGGCCGCCGCGCCTCACCGCCGGCCTGAGCCAGATGCGGCGGCTGGATCTGACCGCATCCCAGACCGTCTTCTGGAACGTGCCCGAGCTGACCGCTGACGAGCTGATCAGCATGGCCGCGCAGGTCGACCTGCGCGGTCGCGGTGGTGCGGCGTTCCCGGTGGCGGACAAGCTCGCGGCCGTGCAGCACGCCGTCCGCCAGCGCAAGCGCAAGCCCATGGTCGTGATCAACGCGGTCGAGAACGAACCGGGCAGCGCCAAGGACCGGATGCTGCTGCTCAGGTCGCCTTACCTGGTTCTCGCCGGAGCACTGTCGGCCGCCCGGGCGCTCCGGGCGCGGCTGATCCTGGTCGGCACGGCCGACGCTCTGGTCGCGCGCTCGGTCACCGAGGCGGCCGCGGCCCACCCGGGGCTCGCACGCATGGTGCGCGTGATGGAGGTGCCTGACCGGTTCGTGTCGGGTGAATCCGGCGCGCTGATCAGCGCCCTGAACGGACGCAAGCCGCTGCCACCGCTCCGCAGGAACCACGCCAGCAACCGCGGCATCGGAGGCCGCCCGACCCTGCTGTGCAACGCGGAGACGTTCGCGCAGCTAGCGGTGCTGGCCATGCTGGGGCCCGATGGGTACGCCACGACGGGCGATCCGGCTGAGCCCGGGACGGTGCTGCTGACCGTGTCCGGTGCGGTCGCGCGCCCCGCCGTGGTCGAGGTCCCGTCGGGGTGGCCGCTCGGTGACGTGCTCGACCTGTGCGGGGCCCAGGCCTCCGACGGCGTGCTGGTCGGCGGGAACCACGGAAGCTGGCTGCCCGCGGAAACGGCCTATGAGGTGCCGGTCAGCCGGGCCGGGCTGACGGCGTTCGGCGGCACCCTGGGCCCGGGTGCGGTGGCGGTGCTCGATCAGGGCAGCTGCCCGCTGGGCGAGGTGGCGCGGGCCGTCGCGTACCTGGCCAAGGAGTCGGCCGGCCAGTGCGGGCCGTGCAAGCTGGGCCTGCCCGGCCTCGCGCGTTCGATGGCCGCGCTGGCGAACGGCTCGGGCGGCGGCGATGCGCTCGATCTCGCGATCCGCGGTGCCCTGGCGGTGCGCGACCGGGGCGCGTGCGCTCACCCGGACGGAGTGACCAGGTTCGTGCTGTCGGCCCTGGCCGTGTTCGCCGATGACCTGACGTTGCACGTGTTCCGCCGCGGCTGCGGCCGGCCGGTCAGCAACGTCCTGCCGTTGCCCTCGGTGCCCGGCGAGGCCCGCCTGGCCATCGACCGGACCCGCTGCCGTGGCCATGGGCTGTGCGCTCAGGTCGTGCCGGAACTGGTGCAGCTAGACGGCCAGGGTTACCCGATAATGCTCGACATGCCGGTCCCGCCATGGCTGGAGCACCACGCATGGCGGGCCGTCGGCATGTGCCCGGATCTGGCCCTGAGGCTCGTTCCGGCCGACCCGGCCGACCCGGCCGACCCGGCCGGCTGGGGCGCAGTAGCCGGCCCGCCGAGGGAACCGGGCCCGGTACTGAGCGTCGGCCGCGGAGCAGCCGCCGACACCACCACCCCCGACCTGGTCGTTTCCGAGGACTGGATCGCCGAGATCTCGTCCGTGCGGGCCATACCGCCACCCCGCTGACCGGCCGGCCGCTGGGCGGCCGGCCGGGACGCGTCGCTCCTTACTCCCCGGACGGGTTCATGAGCTGATGACCGTGGCGGCCCGTCCGCCGATGCCGGGCGGGCGGGGGCGCGCTGGAGTTGGCCGTCTGCTGGGTGGTGTCGATGGTCGCACCCGTGGCCGCTCCGTTGTCGTCCGTGGTGACCGTCACCGGGTCCGTCAGCCCGTAGGTGCTGCAGGACAGGTTGCCGAAGGACATGCTGAGCCGGTTCGCCATGAACGTGAACAGGTTGTCGCCGACGCCGGGCACAGGCGTCGGCTGCGGCGTCAGCGTCGCCTCGGTGTCGTTCAGGAAGACGGTCTGGACATTGATCATGTTCTGGCAGAACTCGGCGGGGCTGCTGGACGCGTTGGTCGTCGTATTGACGCCCGTCTGGCCGACGTTGGACCGGTACAGATCCGCCTTCGCCACGCTGAGATTGTTGCCGATCATCACCATCTCGTCGTTCTCCGGCACCAGCGCGACCGGCGCGCCCTGGTTCTTGGCCGCGGAAAGCTCGTCCAGGCCCTGAGACGTGCCCGGCGCCCCGCCCGCGGACAGGTCCGGCGCTTCGAATGGCTTGCAGCCGATCGCCGGGTCCACGAACGCGTCGAGCAGCGCGTTGTCGCTTCCGTTGGAGATCACCGTCGCGCCCGCCAGCCCGCTGGTGTTCTGCGGGTTGTTCTGTGCGGTCTGGCCGGAGTCGGTGAGCAGGTACGTGGAGGTCACGTTGTCGCTCGGGTCCTGGTCGACGATGGTGAAGTCCCGGGTCGTCGGGCACGGCTTGCCGGTGACCGGGGAGGTTCCGGCCGACGGCACGGCCAGCTTGCCCTGCGACTCCAGCTTCTGGGCGGCCTGGAAGAACTGGGTGCCATTGCAGAACGACACCTGGCCGAAAATGGAACCGTTCAGGCCGTCTATGCAGTTTCCCTGCCGCAGGGCCCGCCCGGTGGCGCCGACCTGCGTCAGGTCCGTGCCATTGAAGCCAAAGTCAATGGTGACGATGGAGTTCGCAGGCAGTGTGGGCACGACCGGCGCCGCCGCGGGCGTGGTGCCCTTGGTGATCACGAGCGGTTCGTAGACCGACAGCGCCCCTGTGGACAGGTTCAGGATCGTGGCCTGCACGAATGCGCCCAGGGCGTCCGCGTTGTCCATGGCACAACCGGAGTCCTCCGGCGACTGGCCGTCCGGCCCGGTGAGCTGATAGGGCGTGCCAAGACCCTTGGCGGTCAGCGGGTTCGCGGGCACGATGATCTCGCAGTTCGCGTTGGCGGCCGGCGGCGGCTCGGTCGCGCTCGCGCTGTCCGAGGGCGACGGACACGGCGTGGGCGACGCGGACGGGCTCGGCGACGGCGAGTCGGTCGGTGACGCCGTCGGGCTCGGAACCGGCGAGTCAGTCGGGGCCGGCGACGCGGACGGGCTCGGAACCGGCGACGCCGACGGGCTCGGAACCGGCGAGTCACTCGGAGCCGGCGACGCGGACGGAGCCGACGAGGCCGTCGGCGACGCCGACGGCGACCCGTGGGGAGGACGGTGGTGGCGGCGGTTGCTCACGGCCCCCGGTGCGATCGCCGACGCGGCCGGGGACGAGGCCGACGCCGACGCCGACGCCGACGATGCGGACGCCGTAGACGCCGACACGCCGCAGGGATCCGCCGGATTACCCGAAGCGCTGAGCAAGGTCCTGACGTGGGGCACAACGACCACCGCCAAGCCGGCGACGACCACCAGGGCCAGCACCGCCATCAACGCCGGATACGCTCGCCTGCTCCGCTCGTCCTGATTGCGGTACAGACGGGTGGCTCGGCGATAGGACCGGCCCATGCGGTAGGGCATCCGTGTTTCCTCCGTATCCGTTTGGCTCCCGGTCCGACACCCTAGGCCCAAACAGGGACCACTGTTACCAATTCTTTACAAGGTGGTGAAGTTTCCTTCGGTGCACATTCAGGCTGCAGCCAGGCGGCCCGGGAATGAAAAGCGGCCGCGCCCCGGTTCACCGTGCATGCCTGACGCAAACGACTGGAACAGCAAGATCATCGAGGAGTTCCGCGCCAACGGCGGCGAGGTGGGCGGCCAGTTCGAGGGCGCTCCGCTGCTGCTCCTGCACACCACCGGGGCCAAGACCGGGCAGGAGCGGGTGAACCCGGTGATGTACCAGGCGGTCGGGGACCGTTACGCGGTGTTCGCGTCCAAGGGCGGCGCGCCGACCAACCCGGCCTGGTACCACAACCTGCTCTCGCACCCGCGGGTGCGAGCCGAGATCGGCACGCAGACCCTCGAGTTCACGGCCCAGGTGGCCGAAGGGGAGACCCGCGAGCGGATCTGGACCGCGCAGAAGAGCGCGTACCCGGGCTTCGCCGACTACGAGCAGAAGACGACGCGGCAGATCCCGGTCGTCATCCTCGACCCGGTCCGGTAGCCCGCCGCACCCGCGCGCCGCGTAACGGCGGGGCCAGGGGCGAGGCCGGACCGCGCGGTGTCGGCTCCGGTGGTGCCCGCCCCGGCGCTATTCATCCCGGCGCTGCCCGCCCCGGCGCTGTTCACTCCGCGTCCGTCCCGGCCGCAGCCATTCCGGCGGCGGCCCGGCCGTACGCGTCCAGGACCAGGTCCCAGAAGCCGTCGGTGTCGATGGCCATGGCCACCTGCGCGTTGGTGTCGGCGGCGGCGAAGTCGGTCACGGTCATGCCCGTGGTCCAGCGGCCCGCCGTCTCCACGTC
>DATAVV010000205.1:0-5540 GCA_036267555.1 Streptosporangiaceae bacterium
TGATCTTGTTGCTCGGGCGAGGGAACGCGGGACCGTCGCGATGACCGACCTCACGGCCGCGTTCGATCGCTGCGATCTGCCCGCCGACGCCGTCGAGAGCGTGCTCCGTCTGCTCGCTGACGAAGGCGTCGAGATCCTCGAGTCCCCGCCAGAAGAACCGGACGAACTGCGGCGCAGCGCCCAGTCCGACGGCACCCGAAGAGCCGTCACCGGAGACCTGGTCCGGATCTACCTGCGCGAGATAGGCCGCGTGCCGCTGCTCACGGCCCAGGACGAGGTGGACCTGGCCAAGGCCATCGAGGCGGGCCTGTTCGCGGAGGAGAAGCTGCACGGCGGCTGCCCGGAGCCGGCCGGAAACGGCCGCAGCGGCGCCGAGCTAGCCGAACTGGCTCTGCTCGCCGCCGACGGGATGCGGGCCAAGCAGCGGCTGATCGAGGCCAACCTGCGGCTGGTCGTGTCGATCGCCAAGCGCTACATCGGTCGCGGCCTGGTCTTCCTGGACCTGATCCAGGAGGGCAACCTGGGCCTGATCCGGGCCGTGGAGAAGTTCGACTACACCAAGGGCTACAAGTTCTCCACGTACGCCACGTGGTGGATCCGGCAGGCGATCACCCGCGCCATCGCCGACCAGGCCAGGACCATCCGGATCCCGGTGCACATGGTCGAGACCATCAACAAGATGGCCAGGATCCAGCGCCAGCTTCACCAGGACCTGGGCCGCGAGGCCAGCCCGGACGAGATCGCGGCGGAAATGGGCCTGAGTTCCGACCGGGTAGCTGAGATCCAGCGCATCGCCCAGGAACCGGTCTCTCTGCAGTCGCCGATCGGCGAGGAAGACTCCGACCTCGGGGACTTCATCGAGGACGCCGACGCGGTTGTGCCCATGGAGGCGGCGGCGTTCATCATGCTCCAGGATCAGCTGGAGCAGGTCCTGGACAACCTCACCGTCCGCGAGCAGCGCATCATCCAGCTCCGGTTCGGCCTGACCGACGGCCACCCGAGGACGCTGGAAGAGGTCGGCCGTGAGTTCGGCGTGACCCGCGAGCGCATCCGCCAGATCGAGTCCAAGACGCTGGCCAAGCTCCGGCACCCCAGCCGGGCTCAGATGCTCCGCGAGTACCTGGCCTGAGTCCCGGGCGGCAAGTCCCGGCCTGCCCGGGCTGACGTCCCGGTGCGGCCCGGCACGGGCCCTAGGCTGACGTCCCGTTCGACCCGCTCGTGCCGGCGGGCGCGGCCGCGTCGGGCTCGCGGCCCGGCGCCTGCGAATCGCCGTTGCGCGGCCGCAGCCCAGGAACGTTCTCGGCCACCTTCGGCATCCGGTCGTGAAGCTCGTCGGTGACCCGCTGCCTGGCCGTCTTGGCCAGCCCGGCCGCCTGAGCCTGAACCGCGCCCGCGGCCTGCTGCGCCGCGGGGCTGTCGGCCACCGCCCGGCCGATCCGCTTGATCTGCTCGTAACGCTCGCGCCCGGCGCGCGCGCCGAGAACATAGCCAGCGACCAAGCCGCTGAGGAAGCTGATCCGGTACCGCATCTGAACCTCTCCCGACCGTTGTCCTGCGCGAGCGCCGGATCCCCGGCGTGCTGCTGGGCGCCTGGCGGCCCGCGGTTGCCTGACTTCCCGCTCATGCCCCGCCGAAACGCTCGTTATGCCGGGACGGCCCTGACCGGACGCGCGGCCCCGCGAGTGCGCTACCCTTGTGCCCGCGGCGCGGAACCGCCGGACGCGCTGAAAATAATCTGGGGTAGCTCAATCGGCAGAGCATTCGGCTGTTAACCGACAGGTTGCGAGTTCGAGTCTCGCCCCCAGAGCTGTCCACTGTAGCGGGAGCCTCGCTGTCGCGGGAGCCCTTGAACCTCAGGTCGGCAGTTCCCCCGAACAAGGTCGCAGCGGGGTCGACCCGGCCGGCCAACCGGGTCGTGACCTCCTGGAACACCCAGCCGTTGCCGTCCGGGTCGCTGAACGTGGCGAACGAGCCGTAGCTGGTCCGATCGGGCGCGGGCCCGCTGGCGCGCTGGAACGCGACCGGCTGGCCGGCGTCGCGTCGGCGATAAGTACCGCCTTGACAGCAATCCTCCTTGCTGTTACTACTCTCCAATATTGCAGAATGGTCCGGAAGATAATTACGGACGAGCGGCTCGGGCCGCCGAAATCCGGGTAGCGGGAGGATGCGCCGCTGTGACCACGATCGCTCCGGGCCAGAGGCGGCGCCCGGCCAGCCGTCCGCGTCCCGGGCTAGGGCGAGCCGAATGATCACGCGGATGCTGGCGCTGGGACCGGCCGTGGCGCTGATGCTCCCGCTGCAGGCCCCGGCCCTCGCGACCGGCCAGGCCCCGGCTCAGGCCGCCGCGGAGCACGCGGCGCCCCACGTCAAGCACGCGCGACCGCCGCAGGCGGCCCAGGCCGGGGCGCGCCCCCTGGCCGCCACCGGGCCGGCGGTGACCACGGACCAGGCCGCGCTCGAGCAGGCGTACGCGTCAGCCCGGCACCTGCCGAGGAACGCGATCGGCGGCATCAGGGCCGGGTCGCTGCACCTGGCCACGGTGCCCGCCACCGGAGCCAAGTGGGCGGTGGCGGGCTTCACGCCGTCGCCGGCGGCGACCGCGAACGAGCGGATCGGCTTCCAGGACGGCGCCAGCACCGGCGTGTTCACCCAGGCCCCGGGGCAGACCTGGCGCCTGGTCCAGCTGGCCGCGGAGCCTTATGCCTGCAGCCCGGCGCTGTCGGCCGCCATCCGCACCGCCTGGCGGCTGCGTCAGCCCGCGGGCGGCTGCGGCGCCCCGCCGGCGGCCGCCAAGCGGGCGGCCACCCGCGCCCGGGCGGCCGCGCCCGCGGCCAGCAGCATCGGCCAGGCCATCGCGAACAAGGCGCTCAGCCAGGTCGGCATCGCCGACACCCCGGCGGTGACCAGCTTCAGCGGCGTGGACTGCGACCCCTACTCGACCCTGGTGGGCCCGCCCGCGCCCAACAGCGACGGCTGCGGCCCTGACTCGACGCTCTCGGTGGTGAACACCAACGAGGCATGGTGCTCGGACTTCGCCAAGTGGATCTGGCAGCAGGCGGGCGTCACCGCCGACATGAACACCCTCAACGCCGGCGCCGACTCGTTCTACGCCTGGGGTAAGGACCAGGGTCAGACGCTGACCGTCGACTCCGGCGCTCCCGCGGTCGGCGACGCGGTGGTGTTCTATCCTTCCGGCACGATCAGCGCCAGCACGTTCGCCGACCACGTCGGCATCGTGACCGCCGTGAACTCCGACGGCACCGTGAACCTGGTCAACGGCGACTTCCTCGGCGACACCAACATCAGCGTCCAGTACAGCACCGACGTCGACTTGTCGACGTGGGCGTCGCAGGTGTGGAGCCAGGGCGAGCAGTGGGTGTTCGTGGCCCCGCCGACGGCAACGCAGCCGCCGGTCCCGCAGGCCGCGATCACCGGTCCGCACGCCGCGCAGGCCGGCACGGCCGTCAGCTTCAGCGCGCAGGCCAGCGAGGCGGGCGGCTCGATCACCGGGTACCTGTGGACGTTCGGCAACGGCGCCACGGCCACCGGCGCCGGCGCGACCCACGTGTTCACCAGCGCCGGGCCGCAGACCGTAACGATGAGCGCCACGTCCAGCGTCGGCACCGTGACCACCCAGACTCAGAACGTGGACGTGTTCGACCAGTCGTCGGCCGCGGCCACGACCCCGAACACGGCGGTCTGGTACTCCACGCAACTGGTGGACCAGAGCTTCTTCGCCGTCTCGTCGTCGGGCGCGCTGGGCCAGGACGCCTGGAACGGCGCGGCCTGGCTGGACACCGCGATCCCGGGCCAGGCCGACCCCGGAACCGGCCCGGCGGTGGTCAACTACCCGGACGCGAGCGGCAACCTGGAGCCGCACGTGTTCTTCCGCTCCGCGGCCGGGACGCTCGCGCAATCCTCCCGGGCCGACAACGGCACGTGGACGACGCAGACGCTGGCGGGCCAGCCGGCGCCTGGCGCCACGATCGTCGCCGCCACCGGGGCCGACCCGGGGCTGGTCCAGGCCGGGCCGCAGGTGTTCTACGCGACCGCCTCGGGGCAACTGGGCGAGTCTTACCAGCAGGGCAGTTCCTGGGTCACCGCCACCCTGCCCGGACCCGCGGCCAGTGGCGGGTCACTGGCCCTGGCCGACGCGGTCGTGGCGAACACGCTCACCGAGCAATTGTTCTACGTCGACACCCAGGGCGCGCTGACCGTGCTCTCCTCGGCCAGCGGCCAGTGGGCCGCGACCACGGTGCTGCCCGCGACCTCGGTGGGCACCGGCAGCCCGCTGTCCGCCCTCACCACCGGGCCCGACGGCAACGGCCTCGAGGTGTTCTACACCAGCAGCCGGGATGGCCTGGCCGACGCGACCTCCGGCACGGCGGGCCAGTCCTGGGCGTCCGCCTCGCTTCCCGGCACGCCCGCCCCGGGCTCGTCGCTGACGGCGGCCAGCTACCTGCCCAGCTCGGGCGCGCTGACCCAGAACGTCTTCTACCTCGCCGCGTCTGGCCAGCCCTCGGTCACGTCGTACAACGGGTCCGCCTGGACGGCCACGGCGCTGCCGGGCACGGCCACGGCCGTCCTGGGCAGCGGCAACTACCCCGAACCCGGCCAGCCGCAGCGGCTCTTCCTGGCCGGCGGCGGCGGCCTGGAACTGGACGCGGCCAGCGGCAGCACCTGGACGAGCAGCACGCTGCCGGACACGCCGGCCACGTTCGCCGGCCGGATCGAGCTGTACGCGGCGGATGCGACGGACGACCAGGCCGCGCTCAGCGCGGCCCAGGCCGCCGGCCTGCCCGCCAGCGGTGTCACCGAGTCGTTCGCGACCGCGTGGGCCGACACGCTCAGCGGCGCCTACCTGGTGATCGCGGTCGGCGGCCCGGCCGACAACGCGCTGTACTACAACGACTGCGGCTGGGCCAACCCGTCTGGTGAGGACCCGGGCACGACCCCGTTCTACGACGTCCTCGGCCCGGTGAACGCGCTGCCCGGGACCGGTGCCTACGAGGACGGCGCGGGGCAGACGGCGGCCAGCACCCGCTCGCTGGCCACCGACCTGACCTATTACGCGGTACACGGCGCGCTGCCATCGGGCGTGACGTCCCTGCCGGCCGCGGCCGGCCCGGCGGACGCCTGCTCCGGCGAGCCGTCCTCATCCTGAGGCCGCGACGAGAAAAGAGCAGGAGGAACGATGCGCTGGGCATCACGCAGACAGGTAAGCAAGAGGGTGGCGTTCGCCTCGGCCGTGACGGTCCTGGGGCTGATCGCGGCCGCCTGCAGTTCGGGCGGGTCCGGTTCCTCGGGCTCCTCGGGCTCCTCGACCCTGAAGATCATCACCTGGGAGAACCCGCCCGCGGTCGCCGCGATCAAGAAGATCGACGCGGAGTTCCACAAGAAGAACCCGAACATCACCGTGGACCTGCAGACCGCGGCCAACCTGACCGGCCCCTACGAGACGCTGCTCAACACCACCGTCGACGCCAACAGCGCCGACATCGTCTCCTGGTACCCGCCGGTGCAGCCGCTGCCGCTGCACC
>DATAVV010000206.1:0-3034 GCA_036267555.1 Streptosporangiaceae bacterium
CCTCGCGGGTGGCGGACGTGCGGACCGACGCGAGGTCGGATCCGGCCTCCGGCTCGCTCATGCCCAGGCAGAACACGAAGTCGGCGGAGATGATCCCGGGCAGGATCTCGTCGCGCAGCCGCGGCGTGCCGTGCCGCAGGATCGACGGCCCGATCTGGCGGTCCCCGATCCAGTGCGCGGCCACCGGGGCGCCCGCGCGCAGGAGTTCCTCGGTGACGGCCATGCGGGCCACGTTCGGCAGGCCCCCGCCGCCGCACGAGACCGGCCAGGTGAGCCCGATCAGCCCGAGCGCGGCGAGTTCCCGGCTGAAGTCCAGGTCGAACCCGCGCAGCCAACTGTCGTTGCGCGGGACGTAGCGGCCCTCCTCGCGCCAGCGGCGGGTCAGGTCGCGCACCTGCCGGCGCAGGGTCGCGACGTCACGCGCCATGGGCCGCCCGCCGCACCGGCGCTGACCCGCCAGGCCGACGCCCGCCGCCCCTGGCCGCTGCCTTCATAGCAAGAGTTATATCAATTAACCTTCGTGGGAAAGAAGGGGCGCCATCCAGGAGGGACCCGGCGTGAGCGAAGTGCTGTTGCGCGAAGATACCGACGGCGTCCGGGTGCTGACGCTCAACCGGCCCGAGGTCCGCAACGCGCTGAATAGCGCATTGCTTCAGGCGCTCCGGGACGCCCTGCTGGCGGCGGACGCCGACGACCAGATCCGCGTGGTGGTGCTGACCGGCGCCGGTACCGCGTTCAGCGCTGGGGTTGATCTGAAGGAGGCGGCCCGGGAGGATGGCGGCCCGTTCCGGCGCCTGGCCTCAGCCGATGCCATCTCCCAGGTGGGCCGGATGGCCAAGCCGGTGATCGGCGCGGTCAACGGCCCGGTGTTCACCGGCGGGCTCGAACTGGCCCTGGGCTGCGACTTCCTGATCGCGTCCGACCGGGCCTCGTTCGCGGACACGCACGCCCGGGTCGGCCTGCTGCCCCGGGGCGGGATGACGGCCCGGCTGCCCCGGGTCGTCGGTGACGCCTGGGCGCGGCGGATGTCGATGACCACTCAGGTGCTCGACGCGGCGACCGCCGAGCGGATCGGTCTTGTGACCGAGGTCGTGCCGCACGACCGGCTCATGCCGCGCGTCATGGAGTGCGCGCGGGCGGTCGCGGAGGTGCCGCCGGACACCATGCAGGCCCTGAAGCAGGCATACGACCAGGGCGCCCGTACCACGCTGGCCCCGGCGCTGGCCTACGAGCGGGAGATCGCGGCCCGCTTCGTCCCGGACTACGCCGGGCTCGAACAACGCCGGATCGCGGTCACCGCCCGCAACCGCGAGCAGATGGGACGCCGGTCATGAAGGTCGACACCGGACTGCTGGTCAGTTCGCCCGTCGACGCCCGGCCGGACGCAGATCCGGCCGCACATAACGAAGCGGTTCAGCATGCCCTGGTCGCACCCGGCCCCGCGGATGCGCGAGTACATCCTGGCCCTGCGGGCCATCTGGGCGTGCTGGAACGACGGCACGAAACTCAGAGCACCGGCTCGCGGCTCTGGGGATTCGTGCCGCTCGACCAGGTGCTCGGGGCGGTGCGGTGGCACCTGGCCCCGCGCCAGCGCCGTTAACGCGGCAAGGCGGTACCGGATCAGCGGATCAGCGGGTCCCGGGGCAGGCCGAGGATCCGCTCGGCGATCTGGTTGCGCTTGATCTCCGAGGTGCCGCCCGCGATCGACATCGCGCGGCTGGCCAGCAGCAGCATGCCGGCGATCGCGCCCGGGCCGTCGAGGAACGCGAGGTCCGGGCCGGCCAGTTCGGCCAGGATCGCGGCGGACTCGTGGCCGAGTTCGGAGAGCAGCAGCTTAGTGATGTTGCCCTCGGGACCGGGGGCGCCGCCGGCCACCGCCCGGTGCGCGGTGCGCAGGTTCAGCGCGGTCATGGACTGGGTCAGGGCGATGTGCCGGCCGACCCGTCCGGCCCCGCCGGCCAGGCGCTCCGGGCTCGCGTCCAGCGGCGCGATGAACGCGTCAGGCGGCAGGTTCATCCCGGCGCTGCCCCCGCCGCCGCCGATGCTCACGCTCTCGTTGCCGAGGGTGGCCCGGGCCACGGTCCAGCCGCCGTCCACGGGCCCGACCACGTCGACGTCGGGGATGAACACGTCGTCGAAGAAGACCTCGTTGAAGTCGGAGTTACCGGTCGGCATCTTCAGCGGCCGGACCGTGACGCCCTGCGCCTTCATGTCGATGACCATCGTGGTGATGCCGTTGTGCTTGCGCGCCTCGGGGTTGGTGCGCACGGTGGCGAAGCCGTAGCGGGCCACGTGCGCGCCGCTGGTCCACACCTTCTGCCCGTTGATCAGCCAGCCGCCGTCGGTCCTGGTGGCCCTGGTCCTGATGCCGGCCGCGTCGGAGCCGGCGCCGGGCTCGCTGAAGAGCTGGCACCAGATCACTTCCTGGTTGAGCGCGGGCCTGACCCAGCGGTCGACCTGCTCGGGCGTGGCGTGCTGGATCAGGGTCAGGATCACCCACCCGGTGATCCCGTACCCGGGGCGCTTCAGCCCGGCCGCGGCGAACTCCTGCTCGATGACCAGTTGCTCGACCGCGCCCGCGTCCCGGCCCCAGGGATGGGGCCAGTGCGGCACCGCGAACCCGGACTCGATCAGCGCCTGCCTGCGGACGGTGTCGTCGAGGTCGCGCAGCCGCTCGACCTCGGGCCGGATCGCGGCCCGGATCTCCTCCGCCTCGGGCGGCAGGTCGATCGCGCCGGCCCGCCGGACGCCCTGGCGGACCAGGCCGGTGATCTCCCTTGCCGCGGCCTCGGTGTCGATGAGGGCCTCGATCGCGGCGGCCCGGCGCAGGTACAGGTGGGCGTCGTGCTCCCAGGTGAAGCCGATCCCGCCGTGCACCTGGATGTTGAGCTGCGCGTTCTGGACGCCGGCGGGCACGGCCAGCGTGGCGGCGATGGCCGCGGTGTAGCTGGCCTGGTCGCCGCCGGCCCCGGCGGCCCTGGCCGCGTCCCACACGGCCGCGGTCGCGACCTCCGCCGCGACCAGCATGTTCGCG
>DATAVV010000207.1:0-6358 GCA_036267555.1 Streptosporangiaceae bacterium
ATCAGCCTGCCCCGCTACGAGCAGGGCGAGAAGGTGGCGACCCGGCTGGCCTTCGGCCAGGCGCTGGCCGCGATCGGCGCCCGCGGCGACATCGTCGTCCTCGACGGCGAGGTCGGCAATTCCACGCACACCGAGGAATTCCTGAAGAAATACCCGGAACGGTACTTCGAGATGTTCATCGCCGAGCAGCAACTGGTCGCCTCGGCGGTCGGCCTGTCCGTGCGCGGTTACGTCCCGTTCGCCGCGACGTTCGCCGCGTTCTTCACCCGGGCCTATGACTTCATCCGGATGTCGGCCATCTCCGCGGCGGACATCCGGCTGTGCGGTTCCCACGCCGGGGTGGAGATCGGCGCGGACGGCCCGTCGCAGATGGCGCTCGAGGACCTGGCGATGATGCGGGCCGTGCAGGGCTCCACGGTCTTGTACCCGAGCGACGGGACGAGCACGGCGTCCCTGGTGCAGGAGATGGCCGAGCGGACCGGGATCGTCTACATGCGCACCACCCGAGGCTCGTACCCGGTGCTGTACCCGCCGGACGAGGCGTTCCCGGTCGGCGGGGCCAAGGTCGTCCGGTCCGGACCGGACGACCAGGTGACACTGATCGGCGCGGGCGTGACCCTGCACAACTGCCTGGCGGCCGCCGACGAGCTGAGCGGCGACGGCATCCGGGCCCGGGTCGTGGACCTGTACTCGGTGAAGCCGATCGACATCCAGACGCTGCTGGATGCGGCGGCCGCGACCGGGGACCGGCTGGTCGTGGCCGAGGACCACCACCCGGAGGGCGGCCTGGGCAGCGCGGTGCTCGACGCGTTCAACGAAGCGGGCCACCCGGTCCAGATCAGCCACCTGGCCGTCCGCAGCCTGCCCGGCTCCGGCACCCCCGCCGAGCTCATGGAGGCGGCCGGGATCTCCGCCAGCCAGATAGCGCAGGCCGCCCGCAAGCTCGTCGGGTAGGGTCTCGTCGGCTAGGGTCCTGCCTGGTCGGCCGGTGCCCCGGCCGCGGCTGAACTGGGTGGGTGCGGTGCGTTCGAGTGGTGCAGTGTGAGCGGCGGTCCGGCCGCGGTCGTGGGTGGTGCGGTGTGAGCGGCGGTCCGGCCGTGGTCGTGGTCGGCATCGGCGATGACGGCTGGGCCGGGCTGACCGCCGCGGCCCAGGCCGTGCTGCGCGAGGCCGCGGTGATCGCCGGGGGACGCCGGCACCTGGCCCTGCTGCCGGACCTGCCCGCGCGGCAGGTGCCGCTGCCGTCCCCGCTGCTGCCGCGGCTCGACGAACTCGTCGCGGGCCACCCCGGGCTGTGCCTGCTGGCCAGCGGCGACCCGATGCTGCACGGCATCGGGGCCACGCTGGTGCGGCGGCTGGGCCGCGGCGCGGTCCGGGTGCTGCCCGCGGTGTCCAGCGTGGCGCTGGCGTGCGCGCGCCTGGGCTGGGCCGAGCACGAGGCCGACGTGGTCTCGGTGGTGTCGCGGCCGGTCGAGGCGGTCCTGCCCGCGGTGCAGCCCGGCGCCCGGTTGCTCGTGCTGAGCCGGGACGGCGGGACGCCCGCCGCCCTGGCCGGGCTGCTGGCCGGACGCGGCTGGGGCGGGTGCGAGATCACGGTTCTCGAGCACCTCGGCGGCCCGGCCGAGCGGATCACGGGCCCGTACCCGGCCAGCGCCCCGGACCCCGGGCCGTTCGCCGACCTGTGCGTGGTGGCCGTGGCCTGCGCGCCGCACCCGGAAGGCCCGGTGCTGCCGCGGGTGCCAGGGCTCCCCGATGCCGCGTTCGACAACGATGGTCAGATCAGCAGGCGCGAGGTCAGGGCGCTGGCCCTGGCCGCGCTCGCGCCCGGCCCCGGGCAGTTCCTCTGGGACGTCGGCGCGGGCAGCGGCAGCGTGGGGATCGAGTGGATGCGGACCGACCCGCGCTGCCGCGCCGTGGCCGTGGAGGCCCGCGCCGACCGGGCCCAGCGCATCGCGGGCAACGCCGCCCGGCTGGGCGTGCCGGGCCTGCGCGTGGTGTGCGGCGCGGCCCCGGAGGCGCTCGCCGCGCTGGCCGCGCCGGACGCGGTGTTCGTGGGCGGCGGCCTCACCGCCGCCGGCGTGCTCGACGCGTGCTGGAAGGCGCTGCCGCCCGGCGGCCGGCTCGTCGCGCACGCGGTCACGGTAGAGTCCGAGGCCGTGCTGCACCAGTGGCAGCGCGACGCGGGCGGCCAGCTAGTCAGGCTCGCCGTCAGCTACCACGCCCCGCTGGGCGGGTTCACCACGTGGCGGCCCGCGCTGCCGATCACCCAGTGGCAGGTGACCAAGACGTGACCGTGTGGTTCGTCGGGGCCGGTCCCGGCGCCCCGGACCTGCTCACCGTGCGGGCCCAGCAGTTGCTGGCCACCGCACCCGTCGTGCTGTACGCGGGCAGCCTGGTGCCGCCCGAAGTTCTGGCCGGAACGCGGCCCGGGGCCCATCTGGTGAACACCGCGGAACTCGACCTGGATGCGATCACCGCCGAGCTTGTCACGGCCCACGCCGGCGGGCACGACGTGGTGCGCCTGCACAGTGGCGACCCGTCGATCTTCAGCGCCGTGGCCGAACAGGCCCGGCGGCTCGACGCGGCGGGCGTGCCGTGGCAGATCGTCCCCGGCGTGCCCGCGTTCGCCGCCGCGGCGGCCGCGCTGGGCCAGGAACTGACGCTGCCCGGGATCGGGCAGACCGTGGTGCTCACCCGGACCTCGGCGCGGGCCACGCCGATGCCGCCCGGGGAGGACCTGGCCACGCTGGGCGCGACGGGCTGCACCCTGGTGCTGCACCTGGCGGTGCAGAATGTCGGCCAGGTCGCCGACGCCCTGCTGCCGCACTACGGCGCGGACTGCCCGGCGGCCGTGGTGGCCCGGGCCTCCTGGCCCGACCAGGCCGTGCTGCGCTGCGCGCTCGCCGACCTCGCGGCGCAGGTCCGCGCGGCTGGCATCCGCCGGACGGCGATCATCGTGGTGGGACGGGTCCTGGCGCACGGCGGCTTCACCGACAGCCACCTGTACTCGGCCGGCCGCGACCGCTCCGCGGAGCGTGACCAGCGAGGCCAGGAAAGGACGCACCCATGAGGCGGCTGCTCATTATCGGGATCGGCGCGGGCGATCCCGAGCAGGTCACGGTGCAGGCGGTCAGGGCACTCAACCGGGCCGACGTGTTCTTCGTGGTCGACAAGGGCGAGGACAAGCAGGACCTCATGCTGCTGCGGCAGGAGATCTGCGAGCTGTACGTGGAGCACGACTACCGGATCGTGGCGGTCCCCGAACCGCAGCGCGACCGCGACGCCCCGGCCTACCGGCCGGCGGTGGAGCAGTGGCGCGCGCAGCGGGCCGGGATCTGGTCGCGGGTCATCGGCGAGGAACTCGGTGCCGACGGCTGCGGCGCGCTGCTGGTCTGGGGCGATCCGGCGCTGTACGACAGCACACTGGCCATTGTCGAGCAGGTCGTGGCCATGGGCACCATGGACCTGGAGTACGAGGTCATCCCGGGCATCAGCAGCGTCGCGTCGCTGGCCGCCCGGCACCGGATCAGCCTGACCCAGGTCGGCCGTCCGCTGCACATCACCACCGGGCGCCGCCTCGCCGCGGAAGGCTTCCCCGAGCACTGCGACGACGTGGTGGTCATGCTGGACGCGCACTGCTCGTTCGACGGCGCCGGCGACCCCGGCACCGAGATCTACTGGGGTGCCTACCTCGGCACCAAGGACGAGATCCTGGTCTCAGGACCGGTGCGTGAGGTCGCGGACCAGATCCGGGCCGTGCGCGCCGAGGCCAGGTCCCGCAAGGGCTGGATCATGGACACCTACCTGCTCCGCCGCGGGCCCGCCGAGCCGCTGCGGTGAGTGCGGTGTTCAGGCGGTGCCGGTGAGCGGACGGCCCCGGGTGAGGTCCCACAGCCGATTGATCGTCACCAACCGCGACGACCCCGTCCGAAGGACGCAACGCCATTATCTGCGCCGGATGATCAACGGCGGGCACCCATGGGCGAACGCGGCCGGTGATCGGGCCGGCGGCGATACCACGCCTCGCGGTGAGGACCCGATGGGCGACTCTCCTGACCGTTTCGCCGGTGGACAGCGACACGATATCGAGGTTGCCGCCGCCCGCCGCGCAGGTGTCGCCGTCGGGCAGGATGACCAGGGCCTCCGGCGGGCCATTGATGATGGATTTCACGGTGACCAGCGGCGTGACCGGATCGATCAACGGCGGTTCGGCCAGCCGCACCAGCCTGGGCGCGGGTGAGGATCGATTCATGCCTCTTCCGACAGGGCTAGATTTCCCGCGCGATGATGCCGACGATCAGGAACACCACCGAAACCTGGGCCAGCATCCAGGCGATGCGGTACATGACGGTCCGGTGATTGCGGGTGTTGAGCAGGATATGAACAGCAGGATGGCGCCGAAGGAGATGCTCTTCGGAAAGAAGGTCAGGGCCAGCGTGGCGGCGGCCAGGACAATGGAATCGTACTGCAGAAGCCCGGACGCCTTGGTATCCAGAATGCTCATGCAGTCATAAAGGTAGTCATGGGCCCTGGACTGGCGGATGGCGGCCAGGTGCTCGACCTGCTCGCCTTTAGGGTAGACGCCTTCCATGACGGCGCCGCGAAGCCTGGCAAAGGGCCAGGATACCCAGTTCTTTAGGTTAGATATGGCCACGCTGAGCATTTTAGGCGGCGCGTCACCGGGGGCGGGCGAAGCGGCCCAGGCCGGGACCAACTGCTACCATCGACACGCCGTCATCACGGCCTTCTGTGATCGCTGACACACGCAGTGTGCACGTCAGTCTGGAGCGCGATGCCCGCAAACTCAGATCTCGGCGAAAACGTTCCGGGTGGCACCGCTCAGGGGGCTGAGCGTGAATCTGACCGCCGTTTTCTGGCCGCCGCTATCGAAGAGGCGACGGCTGGCCTCGCCGAGGGCGGGGTCCCGGTCGGGGCGGCCCTGGTCGTGGACGGCGAACTGGTGGCGACCGGGCGGAACCAGCGCGTGCAGTTGGGCAGCGTGATCCGGCACGGGGAGACCGACTGCCTGGAGAACGCGGGCCGCCGGAGCGCGACGACCTACGCCCGGGCCACGATCTACACCACGCTCTCGCCGTGCCAGATGTGCACCGGCGCGATCCTGCTCTACGGGATACCGCGCGTGGTCCTGGGCGAAAACCGCACCTTCATGGGCGCGGAGGACGACCTGCGGCGTCATGGCGTGGACGTGGTCAACCTGGATTCGGCGGCCTGCGCGGACCTGATGCGCCAGTTCATCGAGGCCTACCCGGGCATCTGGAACGAGGACATCGGCAAATAGTGGCGTTCACCGTCCTGATCCTCGGCGGCACGTCGGAGGCCAGGGCCCTGGCGGGCGACCTGGCCGGGCGGCCGGGCCTGCGGGTAATCAGTTCGCTGGCCGGCCGGGTCAGCCGCCCGGCGCTGCCCGGTGGCGAGGTGCGGGTGGGCGGGTTCGGCGGCGCGGCGGGCCTGGCCGGGTGGCTGCGGGCCGAGGGCGTGGCCGCGGTGGTCGACGCGACCCACCCGTTCGCCGGGACGATCAGCGCGCACGCGGTTGACGCGTGCGCGCGGGCGGGCCTGCCGCTGCTGCGGCTGGCCCGGCCCGGCTGGGTGCCGCGCGACGGCGACGACTGGCGGGACGCCGGGTCGCTGGAACAGGCCGCGGCGATGCTGCCCGGCCTGGGCTCGCGGGTGTTCCTGACCACGGGCCGCCAGGGGCTGGCCGCGTTCGCCGGTCTTGGCCGGCTGTGGTTCCTGATCCGCTGCGTCGACCCGCCCGCCGGGCCCATGCCCGCCCGCCGCGAGGTGCTGCTGGCGCGCGGCCCCTACGAGCGGACGGCCGAACGCGCGCTGATGCGGCGCTTCGGCGTCGACGTCCTGGTGACCAAGGACAGCGGGGGCGAACTGACCGCGGGCAAGCTCGACGCCGCCCGCGACCTCGGCCTCCCGGTGGTCATGATCCGGCGTCCGGCTGCGGCTGCGGCTGCGCCGCAGTCCGTTCCGGCCGTCGCCGACGCGGTCGCGTGGGTCCAGGCCGTGCTGGCCTCGGGGGGGCGGCCCCCCCAGACCCCCCAGACCCCCCCGGGAGATCCGGGCCGTAGTGCCGGGGCGTGAACGCGGCGCCGCGGCCGCCCTGCTCGAAGACCCGGGTGGCGCTCGACCCGATGATGATCAGCGTGTTCATGTCGATGCCGGCCGGGTCCAGTTCGGCCAGCGTCGTGATGCTCACGTGCTCGCCGGGCCGGCCCACGCCGCGGCCCACGACGACCGGGGTAGCCGGCGGACGGTGCCGCAGGACCAGGTCGCGGACCGCGCCGACCTGCCAGGTCCGGGTGCGGGACGCCGGGTTGTACAGGGC
>DATAVV010000208.1:0-14387 GCA_036267555.1 Streptosporangiaceae bacterium
CAACTTCACCGGGCACCGCCTGACCGTGCGCTGGACCGCGGCCCCGGGCACCGGGACCAGCCCGTCCGGCGGCTCGGTCCCGGCCGCCGGCATCACGGTCAGCCCGGCCAGCGGGTCGCTCACGGTACCGGCCGGCGGCACCGCCACGGCCAGCGTCACGGTCACGACGACCGGCGCGAGCAGCGACGGCAGCTACCCGGTGACGTTCTCCGCCTCCGCCGGGCCGGCGCGGCCTGGCACCGCCCCGCCCGCCACGGCGGTCAACGTGGACGTGGCCAAGACCGGTGACATCTGGCCGTACTACACCAACATCGGCATCTCATCCGACGGCCAGGTCGTCGGCACCGGTTACGACGGGTCCGGGTACACCTACTCGGCCAACGCGCTGGCCGCCGCGGGCCTGACCCCCGGCGCGGCGCTCACCGTGGGTGGCGTCGGCTACACCTGGCCCGACGTGCCGCCGGGCCAGGCCGACAGCATCGAGGCCGACGGCCAGACGATCCCGGTGGCGTTCCCGGCCGGCACCACCAAGATCGGCTTGCTCGGCAGCGCGATCGACGCGGGCGCGGGCGGCGCCACCGGCACGCTGACCGTCACCTACACCGACGGCAGCACCCAGCAGATCCCGATCGCGTTCAGCGACTGGACGCTCGGCGCCGGCGCGGACCAGCTCCTGCCCAGCGACACGATCGTGGCGACCGCTCCCTACCGCAACCGCACGTCGGGCATCACCCAGCCCGTCACCACCTACGTGTACGCGACCAGCGCCGCCCTGCAGCCCGCCAAGACCGTGGCCAGCGTGACCCTGCCCACCGCATCCGGCGGCGACATCGGCGTCTTCGCCATAGGCGCCGGCACCGGCTGACCTCGCGCTGCACCCGTCGCCCACCCCACCCGTCGCGCCAACCACACCCGCACCGCGACCGCGTTAACGCGGACATTTTTCAGGCCTATGCGCTGACAAGTGTCCGCGCTAATGAAGGCGAGCCGGGGCGCGGTCCGGGCCGAATTGTTAGACGGACTTCGTCCGTATTAAGCTGACTAGTCTGACGAGGGATCTGGAGGGGGGCTGCACATGACCGGAGCCGCAGCGCCCCGGAGGGCAGTGCCCCGGGCGGAGAGTCCGTGATCGTGACCGGGCTGGCCCAGCGGCGGGCCTGGCGGGCCCGCGAGTTCCCGCCCGTCGAGCAGGTCACCGCCGGCGTGTGGTCCATGCCGGTGACGATCCCGGACAACCCGCTGCGGTACACGCTGTGCTACCTGCTGCTGTCCGATGCGGGCGCGATCGTCGTGGACCCGGGCTGGAAGGCCGACCAGAGCTGGGACGACCTGCAACGTGGCCTGGAGGCGGCCGGCGTGACGCCGGACCGGATCACCGGCATCGTCGTGACCCACGTGCACCCCGACCACCACGGCCTGTCCGGGCGCCTGCGCGAGGCGTCGGGCGCGTGGATCGCGATGCACACCAAGGAAGTGGAGTTCCTGCCCGCCCGCCTGGGCGCGCTGGTCGGAGCCGACGGATTCCGCGAGTGGCTGGTGCGCACCGGAGTGCCCGCCGAGACCGAGATCTTCGGCGGTGAGGCCGGGGACCTGGACTTCTTCCGCATGTCCGACCCTGACGTGCTGCTGGACGATGGCGAGGCGCTGAACCTGCCGGGCCGCCGGATCCGGGTCGTATGGACGCCCGGTCATACCCCGGGCCACATCTGCCTGCACGACGAGGACTACGGCCTGCTGCTCACCGGCGACCACCTGCTGCCGCGGATCTCGCCCAACATCGGGCTCTCGCCGATCGACGGTGACTCGCCGCTGAGTAACTACCTGGATTCGCTGCGCGCGATACGCGGCTACGACGGCGCCGAGGCGCTGCCGGCCCACGAGTACCGGTTCCGCGGCATCGCCGGGCGCGCCGAGACCCTGATCAAGCACCACGAGGCCCGGGCCCAGGAACTGCTGGACCTCGTCGCCGCGGTCGGCCAGCCCACGGTCTGGGAGGTCGCCCAGAAGCTGACCTGGTCGCGCCCGTGGGAACAGATCGAGGGCTACATGCGCCGGGCCGCCCTGGCCGAGACCGCCGCCCACGTCGAGTACCTCGAGCGTGAGGGCCGCCTGATCGTGCGCCGCACGCCCGAGCCCACCCCGGACCGGCTGGTCGTGGCACCCGCCGGGCACCAGGACGCGTCGCGGATCCGCGACGCCTGAAAGCCGCGGACCCGGCACGCCTGAATATCGCACCGGATTCGCCCGGATCGCGGCCAGACTTGGCGTATGCCGAAGCTTCCGCTGATCCGCAGCATCGACGCGATCGCCATCCCCGTCCCCGATCTCGACGCCGGCCTCGCCTTTTACCGGGACACGCTGGGCCACCCGCTGCGGTGGCGCAACGACGAGATCGGGCAGGCCGCCCTGAGCATGCCCGGCACCGACGCCGAGATCGTGCTGACCACGCGCCAGGAACAGCAATACGCGCCGAACTGGCTCGTCGCATCCGCCGATGAGGCCGCCGAAGCGATCCGGGCCGCGGGCGGGCGCCTGGTCAGCGCGCCGACCGACATCCCGGTCGGCCGCGTGGCCGTGGTCGCCGACCCGTTCGGCAACCCCCTGGTCCTGGTGGACCTGACCAAGGGCCTCTACGTCACCGACGACGCCGGGCGAGTCACCGGCGTGGCTGACCCGCCGAATCAGGAAGGCTCCTGACGTGACCGGCGATGCTGACGTGACCGGCGAGAAGATCGCCCTGATCACCGGGGCCAACAAGGGCATCGGCTTCGAGATAGCCCGGCAACTGGGCCAGCGCGGGATCTTCGTGCTGATCGGCGCGCGCGGCGAAGCCCGGGGCGGGAAGGCGGCGTCCCGGCTGGCGGCGGAAGGGCTCCCCGTCGCCGCGTTGAGCATCGACGTTGCCGAGGGCGCGCGCATCGCCCGCGCGGCGCGGGAGATCGAGCAGCGCCATGGCCGCCTGGACATCCTGGTCAACAACGCCGGCATCACCGGCGAGTTCCGGGGCCTGCCGAGCGAGGTGCCCCTGGACCAGATGCGGGAGGTCTACGAGACCAACGTGTTCGGCGTGGTGGGCGTGACGAACGCGATGCTGCCGCTGCTGCGCCGGTCCGGCGCGGGCCGCATCGTGAACATGTCCAGCGGCCTGGGCTCGCTGACCTGGAACTCCGACCCGGGATCGGAGTTCGGGACCTACAACCTCATCACGTACCAGTCGTCCAAGACGTCCCTTAACGCCGTGACCCTCGCCTACGCCAAGGAACTGCGGGAGAGCGGGATCAAGGTCAACTGCGCCGACCCTGGCTTCACCGCCACCGACCTCAACCAGCACCGCGGCTACCGGACCGTCGAGCAGGCCGCGGTCATCGCGATCCGCCTGGCCACCCTGGGCCCGGACGGCCCGACCGGCACCTTCCAGGACGAGAACGGCGTCGTCCCCTGGTAAGGGGGACAATCTGGTCATGAAGATCCTGCTGTCCGACGGGTCCGGCCTGACCTCGCGCCAGACGGCGACCCAGCTAGCGCGGGCCGGTCACCGGGTGGAGGTGCTGACCCCGGACGGGCTGTGCGTGTGCCGGTTCACCCGCCACGTCGCCAAGTTGCACCGGGTACCCAGTTACGGGGCCGACCCGCTCGGCTGGCTGGACGCCGCGCTGGCCGTCTACCAGGCCGGCCGGTTCGACGCGCTGTTCCCGACACAGGAGCAGGTGGCGGTGCTGGCCCACTCGGCGGGACGGCTCGCCGCGAGCGGGGTGGTGACCGCGGTGCCGCCGTTCGAGGCCGTGCGCGCGGTGCAGGACAAGGTGTCGGCCTTCGGCGCGCTCGGCGCGCTGGGCATCCCGCAGCCGCAGGCCGCCTACATCGGGTCGGCGGCCGCCCTGCGGGCGCTGAATTCGCTCCCGGTGTTCGTCAAGCTTCCCATCGGCACGGCCACGACCGGGGTGCGGCGCGTCGAGTCCGCGGCGGCGCTGGATGCCGTGGCCGCCGATCTTGAGGCCGCCGGGGCGTTCGCGGGGGACAGCGGCGTGGTGGCCCAGCAGCCGGCCTCCGGGCCGCTGGTCATGGTGCAGACGGTGTTCGTGCGCGGGGAACTGGTCGCCGCGCACGCCAACCTGCGGGTCAGGGAGGGACCCCGGGGCGGCGCCAGCCACAAGCGCAGCCTGGACGATCCCGCCCGGGTCGTCGGTCCCCTGGAAAAGCTCGGCCGGGCCCTGCGCTGGCACGGCGGCCTGTCGGCCGACGCCATCCTGACCGATGCGGGCCCGCTGTTCATCGACATCAACCCGCGCCTGGTCGAGCCGGGCAACGCCTGGCGCTCGGGCGTAGACCTGGTCGGCGCCCTCCTCGACGCCTGCGCGGGCCCGCCTCCCGGCCCGCCCCGCCCCGGCGCGGACCCCCCGGCCCCGCCCGCGCGGCAGCCGCCCGCGCGGCAGCCGCCCGCGCGGCAGCCGGCCGGGCGCGGCGGCGTGGCCACGCACCAGTTGCTGGTGGCCGTCCTCGGCGCGGGCGAGCAGGGCCGCGGGCGGCGCGCGGTGGCCGCGGAGATCGCGGCCGCGCTGACGCATACCGGCTCGTACCGGGGGAGCGCCGAGGAACTCACCCCGGCCCGCCGGGATCCGCGGGCCGCCACGCCCGTACTCATGGCCACGGCGGCGGTGATGATCCGCCCGGCACTGTGGCGCTGGTTCGCGTCCGGCTCGGTGGCCGGTTACGCGCTCACCCCGGCCGGCTGGGAAAGCCTGCTGCGCACCCCGCCGGCCTGAATCAGCGCCAGCAGCCCCGAACCCGCCCGGCCGTTCGCCTACGGCGCGGTCGGGGCCGGGCGGCGGGTGCGGGGGAGCAGGTCCCTGGTCCGCTCGTCCTGCGGGGTGTACACGGCGATGCGCAGGTCGGCCTGGGCGCTGAGGTCGAGTTCGGTGCGGGTGAACATCATCTCCCCGGCCGCCTGGTGGCGGAACAGCAGCGTGCGCGGGGCCGGGCCCGCCACCTCGTGACGCGCCCACAGTTCGGCGAACTCCTGGCTCAACTTGGCCAGCCGGCCGATGTCCTCGTCCCACTCCGGGTCGCCGAGATGCTGCGCGTGAGCGGCGCGCAGCCGGGCGACCATGTACGGGATTTCCTCGTCGTAGTTGAGGAACTTCTCCCGGGCCAGCGGCTCGGTGACCGCGCACCACAGCAGGTTCTTGTGCACGCACGGCAGGCTGTGCCAGTCCCAGAACATCTCCTCGTGGGCCTCGTTCGTCGCGACGATGTCGAAGCGGCTGTTGATCAGCACCGCCGGGAGCGGGTCGAGCGAGCGGAGCACGTCGTGCACGGCCTCGGGCACGACCGCGGCGGTGGCCCAGGCCCGCACCGGCATGGCCTCCGCGAGCCGGTACAGGTGCCAGCGCTCAGCCCCGTCGCACCGCAGCGTCCTGGCCACCGCGTCCAGCACCTGCCAGCTCGCGTTGATCGGTCGGCCCTGCTCCAGCCAGGTGTACCAGCTCACGCCGACCCCGGCCAGCATGGCCACCTCTTCCCGCCGCAGCCCTGGCGTGCGCCGCCGCGGGCCCGGCGGCAGCCCGACGTCCTCGGGACGCAGCCGCGCGCGGCGGGCCTTCAGGAAGCTGCCTAGCTCGGCCCGGCGGGACTTGTCGGCCCGGTCGCGATCGGCCCGCCCGGCGTTGACCCGCGCGCCGCCGTTGGCCCGGGTGCCACAGGCCTGCGCGCCGCTGGCCTGTGCGCGGCTGGCCCGGGCGCCGTTGGCCCGGCTGCCGTCGCTCTGGTTGCTGCCGACCCGCGCTCCCGTCGTGCCGCTGGCTATCTCGCTGGTGACCACGGATCTATCTTCGCAGCCCCCTCTGACAGTCCGCCGGATCGCGGCCGGTGCTGGATGTCCAGCCCGCGAGGACGTCCGGTCCCAGCCATCTGAGCGAACTACTTCCCGAGAGTATACTTCTTGAGTATTCTCTCGGTTATGAGTGTTCCCCTGATGCTGCTGGGCCTGCTGGAACGCGAGCCGAGCCACGGCTACGACCTCAAACGCGACTACGACGTCTACTTCGGCCGGGGCAAGCCGCTGCGGTACAGCCAGGTGTACGCGACGTTGTCCCGGCTGGCCCGGGACGGCAAGGCAATCGCCGGCCCGGCCGAGCAGGGCGCCGGGCCCGAACGCAGGCGCTACCTGATCACCGAGGCGGGCGCCGGGGACGTCGAGCAGTGGCTGTCCGAACCCGCGCCGCCCGAGCAGGACCGCAGCAGCGAGCTGTTCGCCAAGGTGGTGCTCGCCTTGCTGCTCGACCGCCCGGCCGGCCGCTACCTGGACCTCCAGCGCGCGGCACACCTGCAGCGGATGCGCGAGCTCACCGAGCTGAAGCTGGACGGCGACCCGCTGGACATGCTGCTCGCCGACCACACCCTGTACCGCCTGGAGGCCGACTTGCGCTGGATTGACCACACCGCGGCCCGGCTGAACCTGCTCACCGAGGCGGTGGGCCGGTGACCGCCGGCAGCCCGGCTGCAGTCGCCGGCAAGCAGAAGACAATCATCGGGGCCCGGAACGTGGTGAAGTCGTTCGGGCAGACACCGGCGCTGCGCGCCGCCTCCCTCACGGTGCGCCGGGGCGAGATCCTCGCCGTCATGGGCCCGAGCGGGTCAGGGAAGTCGACGCTGCTGCACTGCCTGGCCGGGATCCTGACCCCGGACGAGGGCGAGGTCTGGTTCGACGGCGAGCGGCTGGACACGCTGCCCGAGGACCGGCGCAGCGACCTGCGCCGGGAGCGGTTCGGGTTCGTGTTCCAGTTCGGCCAGCTGATCCCCGAGCTGACCGCGGAGGAGAACGTCGCGATGCCGCTGCTGCTCGGCGGCATGCGCCGCGGCCCGGCGCTGGCCGAGGCCGGGCCCTGGTTCGGCCGGCTCGGCCTGGACGGCCTCGAGCACCGCCGGTCCGGCGAGCTGTCCGGCGGCCAGGCGCAGCGCATCGCACTGGCCCGCGGCCTGATCGCGCGGCCGGAGGTCTTGTTCGCCGACGAGCCGACCGGGTCGCTGGACTCGATGTCCGGCGAGCTGGTGATGCGGCTGCTGACCGCCGTCGCGCGCGAGCACGGCACCACGGTCATCCTGGTCACCCACGAGGCGAGGATCGCCGCCTACGCCGGCCGCGAGCTCGTGGTCCGGGACGGCACGGTCGAATCGCTCACCGGAGCGACGCCATGATCCGCCTCGGGCTGCGCCTGGCGGTCAGCGGCGGCCGGGAAGCCCTTGTCCGCCTGGTGATCCTGGCCGTCGCCGTCGCGCTCGGCGTCGGCCTGCTGCTGACCGCGCTGTCCGCGACCAACGCGGTCAACACGCAGAACGACCGGCACGCGTGGCTGTGGACCGGAACCTCGCAGGAGCCCGCCGGGCTCGCGTCGGCCGGCACGGACCCGCTGTGGTGGAGCATCAGCGGCGACGACTTCGCCGGCCGCCTGGTCGTCCGCGCCGACGTGGCCGCCACCGGCCCGAGGTCGCCGGTGCCGCCGGGCCTGTCTCGTGACCCAGCACCCGGCCAGTACTACGCCTCCCCGGCGCTGGCCAGCCTCCTGCGCAGCACCCCGGCGGACGAGCTCGCCGACCGCTACCCCGGCCGGCTGGCCGGCACGATCGGCGACGCCGCGCTGCCGTCCCCGGACTCGCTGTACATCGTCATCGGGCACACCGCCGCGCAGATCACCCGCACGCCGGGCGCCATCGCGGTGACCACGATCGCCACCACGCTGCCGGGGCCGGCCAGCAGCGCGGGCGCCGGGCGGAACCCCAAGGGCCTGAACGCCCCCCCGCCCGACCAGGGAGTCGGGGCCGGCGGCGTCGACCTCATCTTCTCGGTGGTGGCGCTGGCCCTGCTGACCCCGTTGCTGATCTTCATCGCGACCGCGACCCGGCTGTCGGCCGCCCGCCGCGAGCAGCGGTTCGCCGCGATGCGCCTGGTCGGCGCGCGGCCCCGGCAGATCTCCGTCATCGCGGCCGTGGAGTCCACGGTGGCCGCGACGGCGGGCGTGGCCGCGGGCTTCGGCCTGTTCTTCGTGCTGCGGATCCCGCTCTCGGCCGTCCCGTTTACCGGCGAGCCGTTCTTCCCCGCCGAGCTGTCGCTCAGCCTGCCCGACATCCTGGTGGTCGGGATCGGCGTGCCCGTGGCGGCCGCCATGGTGGCCCGGCTGGCGCTGCGCCGGGTGAACATCTCCCCGCTCGGCGTCGCTCGCCGTGTGACCCCGGAGCCGCCGCGGGCCTGGCGGGTGCTGCCGCTGCTGGCCGGCCTGGCCGAGCTCGGCTTCTTCGTCGTGCACGGCCGCCCGGCCAGCGTGCCCGGGCAGGTCCAGGCGCTGGTGCCCGGCATCCTGCTGATCATGATCGGCCTGATCGTCGCGGGGCCGTGGCTGACGATGGCCGGCGCGCGGGTCATGGCGCGGCGGGCCAGCCGCCCGGGTGCGCTGATCGCCGCCCGCCGGCTGGCCGACGACCCGCGGGCCGCGTTCCGCGCGGTCAGCGGCCTGGTCCTGGCCCTGTTCATCACCACCGTGGCCGTCGCGGGCCTCACCACCCAAAACGCCAAGGAGGGCCACCCGGTCGGCTGGGCCTCGGCCACCAGCGTCCTGGCGGACGACCTGGCCGGCCAGCCGCTGCCCACCGAGGGCCAGTCGGCCGCCAACGCCCCTACGCCGCTGACGGCCTCGAGGCCGGCGCGGGCGGCGGCCCCGCTCCTGGCCCGGCTGAGCCGGATCCGCGGCGTCGAGACCGTGATCGCGGTTCGTGCCGACGGCAGGGCGACCTTGCCCAGAGCGCTGCTTGGCGGAAGCGTCGCCGGATTCCCCTCGGCATATCAGGAGACCGGCCCCGTTCCCGCCGGCGTGATCTCGTGCGCCCAGCTGGCCCGCGTTCCCGGTCTCGGCCGCTGCCCCGCCGGGGCGGCAGCCGTGTCGTTCCCCGAGTTCCTCGACGCTGCCCCGCCCGCCAAGAGCCTCGCCAGGATCACCTGGCCGGCCGCGGACGTCCCCGCTCGCCGGCTGGGCGGCCTGAGCCTGGACAGCATCGACATCGCGACGGACGGATCGGTGTCAGCGGTCGAGCAGGCCAGGACCGCACTAGGGAGTGCGAACGCCTACCCCAGCCTCGGCACGCCGCTGACCCTGGGCGAGGTGGCAACCAACCTAACCGCGATCAGCAACGCCTACCAGCAGCTCGTGGACGTGGTGATCCTGGCCAGCCTGGCGATCGCCGGCTGCACCCTGGCCGCCGCCGTCGCCGCTGGGCTGGCCGACCGCAAGCGCCCGTTCAGCCTGCTGCGGCTCACCGGCGCCCGGCTCGGCATGCTGCGCCGCGTGGTCGCGCTGGAAAGCGCCGTCCCGCTCCTGGCGGTCGCCGTGGTCTCGATCGGCGCCGGGTTCGGAGCCGCCGCGATGTTCGCGAGCGTGCAACTGCAGCACTCGCTGGTGGCGCCGGGTGCCGCCTACTACCTGCTCATCGTCGCCGGGATCGCGGCCTCCCTCGGCATCATCGCGGCCACGTTCCCGCTGCTGCGCCGCATCACCGGCCCCGAGACCGCGCGAAACGAATGATCCCCAACCAACGGGAGACAGACCGCGCCGCGGTCGTCAGGCGGCGGGGAACGAGTCGAAGAGGCGCAGGCGGTGCGCGGTGGCGGCGGCCTCGCCGCGGCTGGTGACGCCGAGCTTGCCGAGGATGTTGGACACGTGGACGCTGGCCGTCTTCGCGGAGATGAACAGCTCGCTGGCGATCTCGGGGTTGCTCCGCCCGTCCGCGACCAGCCGCAGCACCTCGAACTCGCGCGCGGTGAGCCCGAACCGGTCGGGCTCCGCGATCCCGCCGCCCCCGCGCGCGCCCGCGGCCCCGCCCGTGTCGGGGATCGCGCCCGGAACCCCGCTCGTTCCCGGCGCGGCGTCACCGCCGTCGGTGCCGCTCGCGTTGAGGTCGACCCGGGCCCGGCGGGCCAGCAGGTCGATGTCCCCGGCCAGCGGCCGCGCGCCCAGGTGCCGGGCCAGGCCGGCGGCCTGGCGCAGCCGGGTCGCGCCGCCGTCGTGGTCACCGCCGCTCAGGGCGGCCTCGGCCGCCCGCAGCAGGGCCGACGCCTGCGGGTAGGGCTCGCTCACCGCCGCCCATGCCTGCGCCGCCGCGTCCCAGGACGCGCGAAGATGACCGGGTCCGGCGTCCGCACCGGGAGCGGCACCTGGGCCCGCCCCGGCTGCAGCGGCCGCCCCGGCTGCAGCGGCCGCCCCGGCTGAACCGGCCAGCGCGCGCTCGGCCCGCAGCATCTCGGCGGCGAACGTGAGCTGGTGGGCGTGCTGCGCCGGGCCGCTCACCTCCAGCTTGCCCGCCTCGGTGCGGAGCCGGTCGCGCAGCGCGGCGGCCATCGCGGCGGCCTGCTCGTCACGCGCGCCGCGGGCGGCCACGCACGCCCGGGCCGCAGCGATCAGCACCGGCCACCCGTAACGAGGGCTGGTCTGCAGGTTGTACCGGTCCAGCGCGTCCTGCGCCGCGGTCAGGGCCTCGGCCGGGCGGCCCGGGCCGGCCAGCCGCAGTTCGATATCCAGCCGGGCCAGCGGCAGATGCCGCTCGTCCTTGAACCTGGTGCCCTCCACCGCCTCCCGGATCGAGACGGCGAAGTCCGCGGCCGCGGCCAGGTCGCCGCGGGCCAGGGCCACGTCGGCGGACAGCCGCCACAGCGAGGTCATTCTCAGCCGCGGCGGGAACAGGTCCAGCGCGCGCTCGATGACTTCGATTGCCTCGTCCCAGCGGCCGAGCGACACCAGCGGCTCGGCCAGGTTGATGGCCAGGGTCGCGCCGGAGGTCCGGGCCAGCCCGAAGCTGCGGGCGGAGGCAATTCCCTCGCGGGCCACGGCCGCCGCCTGCTCGTGCTGGCCCAGACCTTCCAGCAGGTCCGACTCGGTGATGGCCGCGCCCAGCAGCGGCCGGTAGGCCTGCGCCCGGTTCGCGGCCGCGCGGGCCTGGGCGAGCAGGTCCTGAATCTCCTCCAGGTTCTCGACCAGCGGCACGTTGCAGGCCAGGGTGACCAGCGCGTCAGCCTCGGTGGCGGCGTCGCCGGCCTGGCGGGCCACGGCCAGCGCCTCCTCGGCGTAGGCCTTGGCCTCGGCCGGATCCCGGCCGCCGTACCGATGGTTGGACTCGTCGGCCAGTGCCGCGAGCACCCGGGCCCGCTCCGGGCTCGGCGGGTCGGCCGGAACCAGCCGGACCGCCTCGCGCAGGTCATCGGAGTAGTCGAGGCGGCCCATCAGGGACTTCAGCCGCCCGCGGGCCTCAATGAGGAGCGCGGCCCGGACCGGCTCCCGCTCGGTATCCACCTCTTTCAGCGCACCGTTGGCCAGGGCTACCGCCCGGTCGAACTCCCCGGCCGGCTCGGCGGCCTGGACCGCGGCCTCGAGCACCGCCAGGTGGCTCGCGCCGATCCGCTGCTCCGCGTCGGGTACCTGGCTCCACAGCTCCAGCACCCGGGACAGCATCGCCAGTTGCTCGGCGTAGGCCAGGGCCCGGCTGGACTCCGCGGCCGCCTGCCAGGCGCTGATGAGCGCCCAGGTCGTGTCGTGGGCCGCGTACCAGTGGTAGGCCTGCTCGACCGCGGCCCGGCCGGGCGGCACCAGCGCCGGGTCGGCGTTGATGGTCTCGGCGAACCGGCTGTGCCACCCGCTGCGCTCGCCGGGCAGCAGTTCGTCGTGCACCGCCTCGCGGATCAGGTTGTGCCGGAACCGGTAGCCCTCGGCGTCGGTCAGCAGCACGTTGGCGTACACCGCCGGTCGCAGCGCGCTCGCGAGCTCGGCGTCGTCGCGCCCGATGACCGCCGCCAGCAGGGCATGGCCGATCCGCTCGCCGCCCGCGCTCGCGATCCGCACCACCTCCTGGGTGGGCTCGGGCAGCCGCCGCACGCTCGCGACCAGCAGGTCGCGCAGGGAATCGGGCAGGCTCGAGCCGAGCTCGCCGTCTCCGATCAGCGCCTCGACGAACAGCGGGTTGCCCTCGGCGCGCCGGTAGACGGCTTCGAGGACGTCCTCGGCGGGCTGGCGCCCGGTGATGTCGAGGACCAGGTCGTCGGTGTCCCTGCGGGTCAGGCGGTCCAGCTCGATCCGGGTGACCCAGCCGACCCGGCCCAGCTCCGCGAGCATCGGGCGCAGCGGATGCGTGCGGTGCAGCTCGTCGGACCGGTAGGTCACGACAATCAGCAGGCCGCCCGGCAGGCTGCGCTGGTTGCGGATCAGGAACACCAGCAGGTCCCTGGTCGACTGGTCGGCCCAGTGCAGGTCCTCGATGACCAGGGCGAGCGGGCCTTGCTCGGCCAGTTGCTCGAGCAGGATCAGCATCTGCTCGAACAGCCGGGCCCGGGCCGCGCCCTCGCCGCCGTCGGGCCCCTGCGGCACCCCGAACTCGGGCAGCAGCCGGGCCAGCTCCCTGGTCCCGCCGCTCGGCAGCAGCCTCGCGACGCCGTCGGCGCCCAGGTCGCGGACCAGTTGCCGCAGCACCGACGTGAACGCGGCGAACGGCAACCCGTCCGCGCCCAGCTCCAGGCAGCCGCCGGTCAGCACCCGCGCCCCGGCCCGGCGGGCCCGCTCCGCGAACTCGCTCACCAGCCGCGTCTTGCCGATGCCCGCCTCGCCGCCGACGAACACGGCCGACGGCAGGCCGTCGCGGGCCCGGGCCAGCGCCCCGTCCAGCGCGGCAAGCTGATCACCCCGTCCGACCACGGTAAGGCTGACAACCCCGGTAGTCACGCTATCCAGCATGCCACCCGGTACCGACACCGCCGGCCACTCAAATGCGGGCGATCCGACGCGGCGGTTAGCAGAGGGTGCTTCACGTTGGCTTGTCGCGCTCTGCTCGTACTTCGGCCCGGTGCGGGCCGCGAGACCCTTCTGGCGCTAACGAGACGCTAACGAAATGGATAAAAATGGCCCAAAGGGCATCCATGGCGGCCGCTCAACGGCGGGCAACGCTCGTCGCTCGGCACGCAGCAGGCTGTGACCTGACGGGATTGGAGCACGGGCACTGTCACGATCAGGCATCGGCGCGGGCACGCTGGGGCGCTAGAAAACATGGTCCCTTGGCTTCTCGGGCTGGCCGGCCCGGCCGCCGCCGTCGCGGGCGCGCTCGCGGCCGCGCGTCGGCACCTGGTCGTGGTCCGGGTACTGGGCGACAGCATGGCCCCGACGCTGCTCGCCGGCGATCTGGTGCTCGTGCGCAGGGGCGGGCGCAGGATCCGGGCCGGGTCGGTCGTGGTCTTCCCGCCGCCGCTAGGGGTCCTCAGGGCCGGGCCGGGTCCGCTGGGCTGGGACCTGCGGCGGCTCCGCGGGCCGTGGGTGATCAAGCGAGTGGTGGCCCTGCCGGGCGACGCCGTGCCGGAGTCGGTGCGCGGCGCGGTGGGGGGGACCGCTGTCGTGCCGGCCGGCCTCCTGGTCCTGCTGGGCGACGGCAGCCAGAGCACGGACTCGCGGACCTGGGGCTTCCTGCCTGCCAGCCACGTGATGGGGGCGGTGATTTGGCGGCTCCCGTCGCCAGCGGAAAGCGGTGCCGTTCATCACGCGGCACCGAGGTCGGCCCATGGGGAAAACCCGCGAGATAGGGGCGTCTGATGCGCGTCGATGTGCTGGGACCTGTCGAGGTTACCGAGGGTGGCCGGGCCATTCCCGTCGTTGGCCAGCGGCAGCGAGCGCTGCTGGCCGCGCTCACGCTGGAACTGGGGAAGGCGGTGCCGGTCGCCGGCTTGGTGGACGCGATCTGGGGCGCGAACCCGCCGGCTACGGCCCGGACCAAGCTCCAGGCCTACGTTTCGGCCTTGCGCAAGGCCTTCGGGCAGGACGTCAGGGACGACGGCCCGCTGGTCACCCGCTTGCCCGGCTACCTGCTGCGGGCCGAGGCCATCGAGCTTGACCTCAGCTCGTTCGAGGCGCTGACCGCCCGAGCCAGGGAAGCCGCGGAATCCGGGCGCTGCGTGGCAGCGTCCGAACTGTTCGCCGCGGCCCTGGCGCTGTGGCGCGGCCCGGCCTTCGCCGACATCGAGTCCTCTGTCATCCGCGGCGCCGCCGAGAAGCTTCAGGAACGCCGGCTCAGGGTGCTGGAGGATAAGGCCGAGGCCGATCTGGCCATCGGGCGCTGTGACAACGTGGTTGACGAGGTCTGGCCCTCGCTGACGGCGAACCCCTTCCGCGAGCGGCTGCGGGCGATGGTCATGATCGCGCTATACCGGCTCGGCTGCCGGGCCGATGCGCTCGCCCTCTACCTCGACGGGCACCGGGTCATGGTGGCCGAACTGGGCCTGGAGCCGGGGCCGCAGCTACGTGACCTGCATCAGCGCATCCTGGCCGATGACCCGGGCCTGTCCCCGATCCCGTTGCGCGGCGCGCCGGGCGCGG
>DATAVV010000209.1:0-5653 GCA_036267555.1 Streptosporangiaceae bacterium
CAAGGCCAGCGTGCCTGGGTGCCGAGCGACGCGATGACCTCCGCATGTGACCTAGTGGAGGGGATTGGGGCATCTATGCTCTCACCCGGCTGGCCCGGGACTCCAGGTAGCGTTGCTCGGCGATGCTGGCGGTGGACTTCGCGGCGCGCCGGTAGTGCTCGTATGCCCCGGCCGTGTCGCCGGTCTTCTCCAGCAGATGCGCCCGCACGGACAGCAGCCGGTGATTCCCGGCCATCCGCTCGTCGCCTGCAGCTGGTAAGGGCCAAGCGCCGGGGCGGCCAGCGACGCCTTGACCAGCCCGGTGCCCTCGTCGATCAGCCCGCGGTCCCACTTCGCACGGTCCTGCTCGTCCAGCGGCACCAGGTCGCCGGCCGTCGTCGTACGTGCCTCCCGGCGGGCGTGGGTCAGCAGCATCAGCGCGAGCAGGCCGGCCACCTCGCCGTCCTCGGGCAGCTGCGCGTGCACCATCCTGGTCAGCCGGATCGCCTTGCGCGCGAGGTCGGGGCGGTGCGACTCGCTGCCCGATGAGGCGGTGTAGCCCCCGTTGAAGATCAGGTAGAGCACGTGCAGGACGACCCGTAGCCGTTCCTCGCGCTCCTCGCCGTCCGGCAGGCCGAACGAGCTGCCGGCGGCCTTGATGCGCTGCTTGGCCCGGCTGATCCTGGCCGCCATCGTGGCCTCAGGCACCAGGAACGCGCGGGCGATCTCCGACGTACCAGCGCGCCGAGGACCTGCGGCGCGAGCTCACGCAGCAGGTCCTCGAGGGCTGGCGCTGTCAGGCCTCCAATTGTCCGTCAGCGAACATCACCTGCCGTACCTCCACCCCCAGGCCCTCGATCGCCGCGTCCGGGATCTGCGCCGCCAGTTCGATCGCCCGCTCCTTGTTCTCGCAGTCGATCGGGCCCTTCAACCGGTTGGTCGGAGCCGCCGCCCCATTAGAACGGCAGCGTGGCCCGGATCTCGCCCACCGCCCGGCCACCGCCGAACACCGGCGGCCGGGCCAGGGTGTCGAGGACCGCCGGGTCGGCCCCGGGGATGGTGCCCGCGCCCAGCGCGCGCAGCAGGGTCGCGCTCACCGGGGTGCGCGCCCGCCGGGCGCCGTCGCCATCGTCGATCTTGAACGCGGCGCAGCGGCCGTCCGCGAGCGCGAACGCCTCGACCCCGTCCGCGCCCGACTTCAGCAGCAGGCCGGGCACGGCCTCGACAAGCTGGCGGTCGGGGCGGGTCGTGCCCGACGTCCACTTCGGGTGAGCGCGCATGGCGTCCGCGACCTTGCGCTCCGCGCTGCCCGGCGCGGCCAGGACCAGCGCGCCGAAGGCCCGGGCCAGGCCGGTGAGCGACAGCCCGAACAGCGGCGCCCCGCAGCCGTCCACGCCGATGACCTGCACCTGCTCGCCCGCGAGCCGCTCGATCGTCCGCCGGATCCCGGCCTGCAGCGGGTGCTCGGGGTCGCGGTAGCTGCTCGTGGGCCAGCCCGCGACCACGCAGGTGGCGAGCATCGCGGCGTGCTTGCCCGAGCAGTTCATGTGGATCCGGTCGGGCCCCTGGCCGGCCCGCAGCATCTGCGTCTTGGCCGCCTCGTCCATCGGCCAGTCCGGCGGGCACTGCAGCACGTCCTCGGTCAGCCCGGCCCCGGCCAGGATCTCGCGCGCCCCGGCCACGTGGAAGTCCTCGCCCGAGTGGCTGGCCGCGGCCAGGGCCAGCAACTCGCCGTCGAGGCCGAGACCGCAGCCGAGCATCGCGGTCGCCTGCATCGGCTTGTTCGACGAGCGGGGGAAAATGGGGACGCCCACCGCGCCGGCCTGGTGCATGATGGCGCCGTCCGGGCCGGCCACGGCGACCGCGCCGCGGTGCCGGGACTCGGTGAAGCCCGACCTGACGACCTCGGCCAGCACGGGGTTATCCGGGTTTTGACGGGGGACCGGGGGGGCCGCTGTGGCGGAAGGCGTCATGAGAGGCAGAATTCCATCTCATGCGAGCTGTGGTCCAGCGGGCTAGCCAGGCCAAAGTCGAGGTAGACGGCCTGGCCGTCGGCCGGCTGCCGGCCCCGGGCCTGGTGGTGCTGGTCGGCGTGACCCACTCGGACACGCCCGAGACGGCCGCCGCCCTGGCCAGGAAGATCTACCACCTGCGGATCCTGCGGGACGAGAAGTCGTGCGCGGACACCGGCGCCCCCCTGCTCGTGATCAGCCAGTTCACGCTCTACGCCGACACCAGGAAAGGCCGCCGCCCCTCCTGGGGGCAGGCCGCCCCCGGCCCCGTCGCCGAACCCCTGGTCACCGCATTCACCGAGTCCCTCCGCGCCCAGGGCGCCCACGTGGAAACCGGTCAATTCGGCGCCGGCATGCTGGTAACCCTCACCAACGACGGCCCCATCACCCTGATTCTTGAGGCATGACCAGCCCGACTCGGCGCGGCGCCCTGGCCCGGAGGCGAGCAGAAAACTCAGCTGGTACTCAGACCCAGGTGCGCGCGGGTGAACTGGAGGGACTCGGCCAGGTCTTCGCGGCGCTCATCCTCGGTCTGCGCCCGCCGGGTGTTCACCTCGAGCACGACCGTCCCCTTGTAGCCGCGACGGCCCAGGCTCTGCAGAAGCTCCGCGCACGGCTGCGTCCCGCGCCCCGGGACCAGGTGCTCGTCGGGCAGGCCCGGGGTGGTCCCGTCGGCCATGTGCACGTGCGCGAGCTTGCCGCCCAGGTCGTCGGCCATGGCCAGCGCGTCCGAGCCGGACACGGCGGTGTGCGAGAGGTCGAGCGTGGCGTGCGGGCAGTCGATCTCGACCGGGTTCCAGTGCGGCGCGTACGCGGTGACCTCGGCGGCGCGCGCGCGCAACTGAACGGCGCGCAGCGGGTACAGGTTCTCGACCGCGAACTTGACGTCGGTCTCCTGGTCAAGCTGGGCCAGGCCGGCCTCGAACTCCCGGGCGTACTCGCGCTGCCAGCGGAACGGCGGGTGCACAACGACCACGCCCGCGCCGAGTTTCTCCGCGACCTCCCGGGCCCGGTCCAGCTTGCCCCACGGCTCGCGGCCCCAGACCCACTGGGTGACCATCAGGCACGGGGCGTGCACGGCCAGGACCGGGACGCCGTGGTAGTCCGAGAGCCTGCGCAAGACGTCCAGGTCCTGGCTGACCGGGTCCATGGTGACCATGACCTCGACCCCGTCGTAGCCGAGGCGCGCCGCGATCTCGAACGTATCCGGCGTGCGCTCGGGGAAGACCGAGGCCGTGGAGAGCGCCACTCGCACACCCGTGGCCGGGGTGACGTGGCCCAAGGCACCTCCTGCGTTGCTGGCGGGTCTTCCGCCCGCGACATCCTGCACTGCCAGCTTATGCCGCCGGGCGGCCTGGACGGCCGTAAGGACCCGGCTGTCGGTACCGGGCGCTACCGTGCCGAGCATGGGAAAGTCTGCCGCCGCCGCGGCCCTCTACGAGTGCTCGGAATGCGGCTGGAAGAATCCGCGATGGGCGGGGCGCTGCGGCGAGTGCCAGCAGTGGGGCACGATGTCGGAGAGCAAGTCCCCGGCCCCGAACCGGTTGCGCGCGCCCGCCCGGGGCGGCCGCCTGGTCCTGCCGGCCACGGCGGCGGTGCCGATCGCGGACGTGGACGCGGACGTGGCCCGGTCCCGGCCGACCGGGCTGGGTGAACTCGACCGGGTGCTCGGCGGCGGCCTGGTCCCCGGCGCGGTGGTGCTGCTGGCCGGCGAGCCGGGCGTGGGCAAGTCCACGCTGCTGCTGGAGGCCGGGGCGCTGGCCGCGCGGACCGGGCCGGTCCTGTACGTGACCGGTGAGGAGTCGGCGGCCCAGGTGCGGGTGCGCGCGGACCGGATCGGCGCGCTCAGCCCGCACCTCTACCTCGCGGCGGAGACCGACTTCGACGCGCTGGTCCAGCACGTGGACGCGGTCGAGCCCGCCCTGCTGATCGTCGACTCGGTGCAGACGATCTCGGCCCAGGGCATCGACGGCACGCCCGGCGGGGTGGCCCAGATCCGGGAGGTCACCAGCGCGCTGACCTCGCTGGCCAAGCAGCGGACGCTGACCACGGTGCTGGTCGGGCACGTCACCAAGGACGGGTCGATCGCGGGCCCGCGCTCGCTGGAGCACCTGGTCGACGTGGTCCTGCACTTCGACGGCGACCGGCACGCCCAGCTTCGCATGGTCCGCGCCTTGAAGAACCGGTTCGGGCCGACCGACGAGATCGGCTGCTTCGAGCTGGGCGAGTACGGGCTGACCGAACTGCCCGACCCGAGCGGGCTCTTCCTGTCCCGGCTCACCGAGCCGGTGCCGGGGACCTGCGTGACCGTGACGCTGGAAGGGCGGCGTCCGCTCGTGGCCGAGGTGCAGACCCTGATCTGCGAGGCGGTGTCCGACCCCGTGCAGCGGCGCACCTCGGGCCTGGACTCGTCCCGGGTGGCGATGCTCGTGGCGGTGCTGCAGGCCCGGGCGAACATGGGGATCGGCAAGAGGGACGTGTACTCGGCGACCGTCGGCGGGGTGCGCCTGACCGAGCCGTCCGTGGACCTGGCGATCGCGCTCTCGCTGGCCAGCGCGCTGTCCAACCTGAACCTGCCCGCCGGGCTCATCGCGATCGGCGAGGTCGGGCTGGCGGGCGAGATCCGCCGGGTCACCGGCGTGCAGCGGCGGCTCACGGAGGCCGCGCGGATGGGGTTCCGGCAGGCGGTCGTCCCGTCCGGTTCACCGGGCCTGCCCCCCGGCGAGGGCTCCGCGATGACCGTCACTGAGGCCGCGCACATCAGGCAGGCCATCGCCGCCGCCTTGGGCACCGGGGCCCCTGACGGCTGAGCTGGTCGCGGCCGCACGGGCGGGGCGTCGATACACTGGCGGTAATGACCGACCGTCCCGGGGACCGGGTGTCTGCCGTGAGCAAGGACCAAGACGAGCGCCGCCGTGCCGCCATGGCAGCGCTGGCGCCCGGTACCGCCCTGCGGGATGGCCTGGAACGGATCCTGCGGGGCAGCACCGGCGCGCTGATCGTCCTCGGCTGCGACCAGGCCGTGGCCGACATCTGCTCGGGCGGATTCGAGCTGGATGTCGAGTTCTCCGCCACCCGGCTCCGCGAGCTGGCCAAGATGGACGGCGCGATCGTGCTCGACGGCGCCACGCACACGATCGTCCGCGCGGCCGTCCAGCTCGTCCCCGACCCGGGCATCCCGACCGAGGAGGCGGGCACCCGGCACCGGACCGCGCAGCGGGTATCGCGCCAGACCGGGCACCCGGTCATCGCGGTCAGCAAGTCGATGCAGATCATCGCGCTGTTCATCGACGGGATCCGGACCGTCCTTGAGGACTCCGCGGCCATCCTGTCGCACGCCAACCAGGCCCTGGCCACGCTGGAGCGGTACAAGCGCAGGCTGGACGAGGTGTCCGGGGCGCTGTCCGCGCTGGAGATCGAGGATCTCGCCACCATCCGCGACGTCACGGCCGTGGCCCAGCGGCTGGAGATGGTCCGCAGGACCGCGGCCGAGATCGAGGGCTACATGGTCGAACTCGGCACCGACGGCCGGCTGCTGTCCCTGCACCTGGACGAACTCGTGGCCGGGACCACGCAGGAACGGGTCATGCTGGCCCGCGACTACGTGCCAGCCGAGCCCGACGCCCGGCCCGCCGCGGCCGCGGCCGTGCTCAGCCGGCTGG
>DATAVV010000210.1:0-15001 GCA_036267555.1 Streptosporangiaceae bacterium
GCGGCCGACTGGGTTTCCGCCATGCTTGGCTCCCTCCAACTGGTAGACGGCCGGCCCTTCTCAACCTACTTGCCGACCGGCTAGCATACGGCGCTTAGCTACAGTAAGCTGTCAACTAACCGGTCGTCAAGTTAGTTTAGCGCGACGTAGAGTCGAGACAAGGCACGACTGAGAGTCTGGATAGCGAGACGATGAACGAGCAGGTACGCGGGGTAACGGCGGTCGCCGAGGCGGCAGCGGCCGAGGCCGCGCGTGCAGGCGAAACCCAGGCCACGGAACACGAGGCGCATCACGGTGCCGCCCACGACGGTGCACACCACGACGCTCGCCGCGGTGACACCAGGGCGCGCATCCAGCGGGTCGCGCTGGAACTGTTCGCCGAACAGGGATACGACAAGACCTCGCTGCGCGAGATCGCCGAGCGGCTCGACGTGACCAAGGCGGCGCTCTACTACCACTTCAAGTCCAAGGAAGACATCGTCCGCAGCCTGGCCGAGGACTATTTCGGCCAGATCGACGCGCTGATCGCCTGGGCGCGGTCGCAGCCGAGGACCGCCGCAACCCGGGACGAGATCCTGCGCCGGTACGTGCGAATCGTCGCCGATGGCAGCGACGTGTTCCGGATGCTGCACCACAACCAGGCGGCGCTGGCCAGCCTGGACTCGGCCAAGCGGCGCGGCGAGCTGTTCCGGGAGCGGATGACCGGGCTGGTCGACGTGCTCATCGAGGACCACGCCAGCCTGCGCGAGCGGCTGCGGGCGGCCATGACGCTCGGCGGGGTGAGCGTGGGCTGGATGACCTTTTCCGACGAGGTCGAAGACCGCAGCAAGCTGTGCGCCGCGGTGCTGGACATCGCGACCAAGATGGCACGTGGCGGCTCAGACAGCGCGCCGGGCTAACCTTTTCATGATCGTGGAGGATGGCGCGCGCATATCGCACGCGAACAACCCAAGATCATGAAAAACCCGTCTGGCCGGGCGAAACGGGATCTCTCACGGCGCTCCCGTAACTCACGTACCACAAGGGTGACGGCCCGGAGGCATGACGGCCCGGAGGCAAGGCAATCAGTTAATACGAGGCGGCCCCTATGCGCACGCGAGTATGCGCACGCGAGTCTCCACGATCATGGACGCGCGTCCGCGGCATCGGCGGCGGCGCGGACCAGGGGCAGCATCCGGTAGCCGACCGGCGCGGCCAGGGCGATCACCGTGGACGTCCGCACCACACTCGGCACGTCGACGATCGCGTCGATGACCCGCTGCAGATCGGTGTTGTCCCGCGCGACCACGCGGATGAGCATGTCGCCCTGGCCCGTGATCGTGTGCGCCTCCAGCACCTCCGCGATCAGCGCCAGCCGGTCCGCGACCGGGTCGTGCCCGCCCGCCTGCCGGATCTCGACGGTCACGAACGCGGTGACCCGGTAGCCGAGCGCCGCGGCCGCGACCTCGGGCCCGAACCCGGTGATGACCCCGCGCGAGCGCAAGCGGTCCAGCCGGGCCTGGACCGTGCCCCGGGCCACGCCGAGCCGCCGGGACGCGTCGAGCATGCCGATCCGCGGCTCGGCCGCGAGCAGGCCGATCAGCCGCGCGTCGAGTTCGTCGATCACTTGATCCTCCCCACGCCGCCACCTGACCCGCCAACTACATGCCTTCCGCATGTACATGCCTTCCGCATGTACATGCAACCGGCATGTACATGCAACTAGACATGTGCATGCGCTTGGCCAGTCGGCACGGTGTTCAGTTATGCCACCGTATCGCGCTTTAAGCTATGCAGATTGTCTAGTGATATGAGCTACTGTTGCACATTCTGACCCTGTGATCGAACCTTTGAGGAACGTCCGGACGCAGGGAGGGTGCTATGGCGGCGCAGGGACAGACTCAGCAAGCTCAGGCACAGCCGGGGCCGGACGAGTTTCCGGTCATCGGCATGGACGCGGTGGTCTTCGCGGTCGGCAACGCCCGGCAGGCCGCGCATTTCTACTCGACGGCGTTCGGCATGCGGTGCGTCGCGTACCGCGGGCCCGAGACCGGTTGCCGGGACGAGGCCGCGTACGTGCTCGAGTCGGGCACCGCCCGGTTCGCGCTGCGCGGGCCGGTGCGGGCCGGAACGGCGCTGGGCCAGCACGTGGCGCGGCACGGGGACGGAGTGATCGACCTGGGGATCACCGTGCCGTCGGCCGAGGCCGCCTACGAGCACGCGACCGCTCACGGCGCCACAGGGCTGGCACCGCCCGAGGTGTTCGAGGACGAGTACGGCAAGGTCGTGCTGGCCGCGATCGCGACCTACGGCGACACCCGGCACACGCTGGTGGAGCGGGACAATTACAGCGGGCCTTACCTGCCCGGCTATACGGCCGCGGGCCCGGTGGCCCCGGCGCCCGGCCGGCCCTCGTTCGCCGAGATCGACCACTGCGTCGGCAATGTCGAACTCGGCAAGATGGATGAGTGGGTCGATTTCTACCGGCGCGTGATGGGCTTCACGAACATGAAGGAGTTCGTCGGAGACGACATCGCCACCGAGTATTCGGCGCTGATGAGCAAGGTCGTCGCCGACGGCGGCCGTAAGGTCAAGTTCCCGATCAACGAGCCGGCGGCGGGCAAGAAGAAGTCACAGATCGACGAGTACCTGGAGTTCTACGACGGTCCAGGCGTTCAGCACATCGCGCTGGCCACGGACGACATCGTGGCCACGGTCCGCAGCATGCGGGCCGCGGGCCTGGACTTCCTGGACACGCCGGACAGCTACTACGAGACGCTGGGCGAATGGGTCGGCGACACCCGCGTCCCGCTCGGGGAACTGCGCGAGTTGAAGATTCTCGCCGACCGCGACGAGGACGGCTATCTGCTGCAGATCTTCACCAAACCGGTTCAGGACCGCCCAACGGTGTTCTTCGAGTTGATCGAGCGGCACGGGTCACAGGGATTCGGCAAGGGCAACTTCAAGGCGCTGTTCGAGGCCATCGAGCGGGAGCAGTCGCGTCGCGGAAATCTCTGATCCCGGCTATCGGACACCTGGCGCACGATTCCTAAATGTCGCGAAGGCCCATGGTTAGGCACTGCCCTCGGAAATAGGGCATCATGACCCGCGTGACACAGGATCAGGGGAATCCAGGCCAGGAGCCCGCGAACGCGGGTGAACCAGGCACCGAGAGCACGCCCGGGCAGCCGGGCTATGGCACGCAGCCCCAGCCGGACTACGGCGGCGCGCAGACCCAGCCGGCCCCGCCCGGCTACGGAGCCCAGCCGGGCCACGGGCGGCCCGGGGGCCAGCCCGGTTACGGAGCCCAGCCCGGGTACGGGAACCAGCCGGGGTACGGCGGCCAGCCCGGTTACGGGAACCCGCCGGGATATGGCGGTCAGCCCGGGTACGGGACGCCTCCGGGTCAGCCGCACGGCGCGCCCGCCCCCTACGGCTACCAGCCCTACCCGGGCGGCGGGTACGGGTACCAGCAGAAGGACCCGAGCCTGGCCGAGTGGTGGCAGCGCCTGCTGGCCCGGATCATCGACGGGATCATCGTGGGCGCGGTCGTGCTGGCGATCCTGATTCCCGTGTTCGTTTCCCTGGTGCACCGCATCCAGAACGTCAACAACCAGTACGCGGACATCAACAGCCCGGCCGCGCAGGCCGCGCTGAACCACGCGGTCAGCCAGTCCATCGGCTCGGTTTACCTGGCCAGCGTGGCCGGGGTCGTGATCGCGATGGTCTACGACTGGGTGCAGCACGCACTGTGGGGCCAGACGCTGGGCAAGCGAGCCCTGGGCACGCGCGTGGTGCGCGCCGACACCAGGTCGAAGATCGGCGCCGGGCCCGCGGCCGGGCGGGCCGCTGTGTACGCCTTCCCGCCCCTGGTCCCGTTCGTGGGAGGGCTGTTCGGGCTGCTCAACGAGCTATGGCTGCTGTGGGACCGGGAGCGGCAGTGCCTGCACGACAAGGCCGCGCGCACGGTCGTGGTCAAGACGCGCGGACCCAACGCGCCACCCTGGCCCGGCCCCGCCGCCTCCGGACAGCCCTACACCTGACCGGGCGGGACGGCTGCCAGACGAACGGCAGTGCCGCGTTATGGCTGAAACGGCAGTGCCTAGCTGAACAGGAGCTTGTAGCCGCTCTCCCGCAACTGGCCGATGACGCTGTCGCAGTGACCGGGGCCCCTGGTCTCCACCTGCAACAGCACCTCGACATCGTCGACGCGCAGGCCCGGCGTGACGCGTTCGTGCATGACGTCGAGGACGTTGGCGCCGAGCCCGGCCACCTCCGCGAGCAGGGTGGCCAGCGCTCCGGGGCGATCCGGCAGCCGGCAGCGGAAGGTCAGGTAGCGGCCGGCGGCGGCGAGGCCGTGCCGCAGCACCTTGGCCAGCAGCAGCGGGTCGATGTTGCCCCCGGACAGCACGGCCACCACCGGCGGCTCGAACGCGCGGGGATGTTCCAGCAGCGAGGCCACGGCCGCGGCCCCGGCCGGCTCGACCACCTGCTTGGCGCGCTCCAGGCACAGCAGCAGCGCCTGGGACAGGCTCTCCTCGGACACGGTCACGACCCGGACCGCGTGCTCAGTCATCAGGGCGAAGGCCAGTTCACCGGGCACGGCCACGGCGATGCCGTCGGCCATCGTGGTCGCCGAGGCCACGGCGACCGGGTGCCCGGCCGCGAGCGACGCCGGGTAGGGCGCTACCGCGTCGGCCTGCACGCCGATCATGCGGATCGCCGGGTCGGTGCCCTTCGCGGCGACCGCGATGCCCGCGGCCAGCCCGCCCCCGCCGACCGGCACCGCGATCGTGCGCACGTCGGGGCACTGCTCGACGATCTCCAGGCCCACGGTGCCCTGGCCGGCCACGACGTCCGGGTGCTCGAAGGGATGGATGAAGACCGACCCGTGCTCGGCCGCGAGTCCCTTCGCCCGGGCCAGCGCGTGCTCCACGGTGCTGCCGTGCAGGATGACGTCAGCGCCGTAGGAGGTGGTGGCCGCGATCTTGGGCAGCGGTGCGCCCTCGGGCATGACCACCGTCGCCTTGGTCCCGAGCAGGGTGGCCGAGAACGCCACGCCCTGAGCGTGGTTGCCCGCGCTGGCCGCGATCACGCCGCGGTCGCGCTCGGCCTCCGATAGCCGGGCGATGCGCAGGTAGGCGCCGCGAGCCTTGAACGATCCCGTGCGCTGCAGGTTCTCGCACTTCAGGTACACCGGGCCGCCGATGCGCTCGGAGAGCACCCGCGACTGCAGCAGCGGCGTGGACAGCATGACCCCGCTGAGGACCTCCCGCGCGGCGATCACGTCGTCGAGACCCAGGCGGCCGGTCGTCGTCGTCATAGGCTGCAGTCTGGCATTGGCGGCGCGGTCACTGGCCCACGGGCAAGGACGGCACCGGCCGCGGCGCCGGCAACGGCTCAGTCACCGGTCCAGTAGCGCTCGCCGGCCAGGATGAGCGCGGCGGCGCCGACGAGCCCGGCGCTGCCCCCCAGTGCGGCGGGCACCACGCGCAGGTGCCGCACGAAATCGAGCCGGGCGTGCGCGCGCAGCGCCTCCTCCAGCGGGTCGAACAGCACCGCGCCCGCCTGGGAGAGCCCGCCGCCGATCGAGACCACCTGGAAGTCGCACAGGCAGGCCGCCGAAGCGATGGCGATGCCGAGGGCCCGGCCCCCGCGGCGCATGGCGGCCAGGGCGACCGGGTGGCCCTGTGCGGCGTCGTCGGCCAGGTCCTTGGCCGTGCCGTCCGGCTGGCCCGGCCGCCAGCCCACGCCCTGCGCCCAGGCCACGAGCGCGGGACCCCGGGCGATCGCTTCCAGGCAGCCGCGGCCGCCGCACAGGCACACCGGCCCGTCCTCGGGGTCGACCACGACATGCCCGATGTGCCCGGCGTTGCCGGAGGCGCCCTCGATGACCCGGCCGTCGAGGATGAGGCCGCCGCCCACGCCCGTCGAGACCACCATGCCGAGCACGTTGTCCTGGCCCCGGCCCGCTCCCCGCCAGTGCTCGGCCGCGACCAGGCAGATCGCGTCGTTCTGCACCCGGACTACGCTCCCAGCGAACCGCTCCTGCAGCCGGTCCCGCAGCGGGAACGACCGCCACGCCGGGATGTTGAGCGGCGAGACCAGCCCGGACGGCCATTCCATCGGGCCGCCGCACCCGGCGCCGATCCCGGCGAGGTCGCCGGGGCCCGTGGTCCCCGCGGTCTCGAGCACGCGGTCTATCAGCGCAATCAGCGTGAGCCAAAGCTGCTCGGCGTCCACGTCCTGCGGGGTCGGGACCTGGGCCCAGGTGATCAGCCGGCCACCCGGCTCGGCCACCCCCGCCGCCAGTTTGGTGCCCCCGACGTCAATGGCCAGTGCCGGGATCCGGTCGCCCACGCCGCGCCTCCCGAGATGCGCATCCAGCCAACATGCACATAGTGTCTATGGGTGACGCCAAAGAGCCAGCCCAAGTCGGCTTCAGCCCAGTCAGCTTCCCCCGTGGCCACGACACTAGGCGAACTCCGCGCCAGCGATCACGAGTTCGCGAGCGTAAAGGCGGAAATCCGGCGGAACCTGCTCGCCCGGATGCGGGCGGGCGAGGATGCCTTTCCCGGCATCATCGGCTTCGGCCAGACCGTCCTGCCGCACCTGGAGCGCGCCATCATCGCCGGGCACGACGTGATCCTGCTCGGCGAGCGCGGCCAGGGCAAGACGCGGCTGATCCGCACGCTCACCGGCCTGCTCGACGAGTGGACTCCCACCGTCGCCGGATGCGAGATCAACGACCATCCGTTCGCCCCGGTCTGCGCGCGGTGCCGCCGCCTGGCCGCCGAGCAAGGCGATGACCTGCCGATCACCTGGCGGCACCGCCGCGATCGTTACGGCGAGAAGCTGGCCACCCCCGACACCAGCGTCGGTGACCTGATCGGTGACATCGACCCGGTCAAGGTGGCCGAGGGCCGGACCCTGGGCGACCCCGAGACCATTCACTACGGGCTGGTGCCGCGCACCAACCGCGGGATCTTCTGCCTGAACGAGCTGCCCGACCTGGCCGAGCGCATCCAGGTCGCGCTGCTCAACGTGCTGGAGGAACGCGACATCGGCGTGCGCGGCTACGCGCTGCGGCTGCCGCTCGACCTGGTCCTGGTCGCGAGCGCGAACCCCGAGGACTACACGAACCGGGGCCGGATCATCACCCCGCTCAAGGACCGGTTCGGCGCCGAGATCCGCACCCACTACCCGGTGTCGCTCGACGCCGAGTTGGCGCTGATCCGCCAGGAATCGCAGGTTGCCTGGGACGGCCAGGAGCCGGGCGCGGTGCTGCCCGAGCACCTGGTGCAGGTGATCGCGCGGTTCACCCGGCTGGTGCGCGCCTCGCCCGCGGTGGACGACCGGTCCGGTGTGTCGGCCCGGTTCGCGATCGCCGCCGCCGAGGCCGTGGCCGCCTCCGCCGTGCGGCGGGCCGCGCTCACCGGCGAGAAGCAGCCGGTGGCCCGCGTCTGCGACCTGCCCAGCGTGGTCAGCACGCTCCGCGGCAAGGTCGAGTTCGAGGTCAGCGAGGAAGGCCGGGAGCAGGAGGTGCTGGATCACCTGCTGCGCCGGGCCATCGCCGAGACCTTCCGCACCTCGCTGGGCAACGCCGACCTCACCGGGCTGCTGGCCAAGTTCGGTGAAGGCGGCAGCGTGGAGACCGGCGACCTCGTCCCCGCCGACGACCTGCTCCGCAGGATCGGGGACGTCCCCGGCCTGGCCAAGATCATGGATCGGCTGTCCATGGACGGCAGCGAGTCGTTCGGGCAGGCCGCGGCGGCGCTCGAGTTCACGATGGAGGGCTTGTACCTGTTGCGCAGGCTGTCCAAGGACGTAGTGGACGGCGCCGCGGTCTACCGGACCTGAGCCGCCCGGCGCGCAGCGCCGGCGCGGCCGCAGCGGCACATCGAAGGAGGCAGACCACGGTGGGCGGTTACCGGTACGGCCCCTATCACGATGGGCCCGACCCGCTTGAGCCCCCCTACGATGTGCGCGGCGCGGTGGATGCTCTCGGTGAGTCCGTGCTCGACGGATCGGACCCGGCCAGCGCGCTCCGGGACCTGCTCCGCCGGGGCATGTCGGACCACCAGGGCCTCGACGACCTGCTCCGCCGGGTCCGCGAACGGCAGCGGGAACTGCGTGACCGTGGCCGCCTGGACGGCATCCTGGAACAGGCCCGGGCCCTGCTCGACACCGCGGTCGGGCAGGAGCGCGCCGAGCTGTTCCCCGACCCGGCCGACGAGGCCCGGCTGCGCGAGGCCGAACTGGACTCGCTGCCAAACGACACCGCTCAGGCCGTCCGGCGCCTCGCGGACTACGAATGGCGTTCGGCCGCCGCCAGGGAGACGTTCGAGAAGCTCAAGGACCTGCTGCGCCGCGAGGTGCTCGACAGCCAGTTCCAGGGCATGAAGCAGACCCTGCAACAGCCCGACCCCGAGGCCATGCAGCGCGTCAAGGACATGATGGCCGCGCTCAACGGGATGCTCGACGCCGACGCCCAGGGCCGTCACACGCAGCAGGACTTCGACGACTTCATGGCGCAGTACGGGGACCTGTTCCCCGACTCGCCGAGCAACCTCGACGAGCTCGTCGACTCGCTGATCCGGCGGATGGCCGCGGCGCAGCGGCTGCTCAGCTCGCTGACCGACGCCCAGCGGGAAGAGCTGTCCGCGCTGATGTCGCAGACGCTGGAGGACGCCGGGCTGGCCGCGGAGATGGCCAGGCTGTCGGACGCGCTGCGTTCCCGCCGTCCCGACATGGACTTCGACGGCTGGCCGGGCGAGCGGATGACCGGCCAGGATCCGCTGAGCCTGAGCGAGGCGACCACGGCGCTTGCCGAACTCGCGGACCTGGCCGAACTCGAGGATGCGCTGCGCCAGGACTACCCGGGAGCGCGGCTGGACGACGTCGACGAGGAGGCGGTGCGGCGGGCGCTCGGCCGCGCGGCCGTCGACGACATGGAGGCGCTGCGCCAGATCGAGCGCGAACTGGAGCGCCAGGGATACCTGCAGCGCTCCGGCGGCAAGCTGGAACTGACGCCCAAGGCCGTCCGCCGGCTGGGCGAGACCGCGCTGCGCCGGGTGTTCGCGCAGCTTCCCGAGGGCGGCACCGGCGACCACGACCAGCAGGACGCCGGGCAGGCCGGGGAGTACACGGGCAGCACCCGCCGGTGGAGCTTCGGTGACGAGCAGGCGATCGAGGTCGCGGCGACGGTCCGCAACGCGCTGCTGCGCGGCGGCCTGCCGGCCCATGATGCAGAACGCGGCGACGGGGCGGATGCCGGGGAGCCCTCGCGGGTCCGGCTCTCGGTCAGCGACTTCGAGGTGGGCGAGACCGAGCGGCGGGCCGCCGCAGCCGTGTGCCTGCTCGTCGACCTGTCCTACTCGATGGCGCTGCGCGGTACCTGGGGCGTGGCCAAGCAGACCGCACTGGCGCTGCACGCCCTGGTCCGCAGCAGGTACCCCCAGGACTCGATCCAGGTGATCGGCTTCTCCAACTACGCGCGCGAACTGCGCGAGACCGACCTGGCCGGGCTGGGCTGGGACATGGTGCAGGGCACCAACCTGCACCACGCGCTGATCCTGGCCGGCCGGTTCCTGGACCGCCGGCCCGAGCAGAACCCCGTGGTCCTGGTCGTGACCGACGGCGAGCCCACCGCCCACCTGCGGCGCGACGGACAGTCCTGGTTCGACTGGCCGCCGTCGCCGGAGACCCTCGAGCTCACCCTGGCCGAGGTAGACAAGATGACCAGGCGCCGGGCGACCCTGAATGTCTTCATGCTCGCGGACGATGTGCGGCTTACCGCCTTCGTCGACGAGGTGGCCAGGCGCAATGGCGGCCGTGTGCTCCGCGCGTTGCCCGAGAACCTCGGCGAGTACGTGGTGCGCGACTTCTTGCGATCCCGCAAGAATGGCAGGAGATAGATTTTACTTTCGTCACTTTTGAGAAGTCCTCCGCTGCGGGCCAGCCCGTAGTACCGTGCCGCAGGTAGTCGTCGATGACGAGCATGAAGGATGGCCGCAACGCGGGTCGTTACGGTCCTCTAGGAGGAAAACAGTGAGTAGTGCAAGCGTATCCGGTGGCTCATCGACTAGTAAAAAGCCGCTGGTCATCGTCCTCGCGGTGGTCGGCATCGTGCTGATCATCGTGGGCATCCTGTACCTGGTGGGCGGCAGTGCCGTGCCCAGCTTCCTGGTCGCGGGAAGCCACGTCAAGAAGGGCCATCACCTGGCCCGGGGCGGTGTCGCACTCGTCGTGGGCGTGGCCGCCCTGGTCGGCGCCTGGTTCAGCACGAAGACGAAGTCGGCCAGTTCCGCCAGCTAGTTTTCCGGGCGGCAGCAGCCGCATCCGCCCTTTCAGCGGCTCCGGGTCCCGGGCTTTCCGGGGCCCGGGACCTGCGCCTTCCTGACCAGCCAGGCCGGCGGTCAGGCCCGTCACCGCGTCCTTTAAGTAAGCTCAACCTGGTTGTCTAGGACCTTAACTGGGCTCGGTCCACATCTAGGAGGAGCACATGAGTTCTGCAAGCACCCCGGCGCCCGCGCCCGGACGCGGGCCGCTGGTGATCGTTCTGGCCGTTATCGGTGTTCTGGGAATCGTCGCCGGGATTCTCTACATATCCGGCGCGGCGAACTCGCTGCATTTCATGGCGAGCGTCCACAAGGGTCACCATGCCGTCCGCGCCATCGTCTCGTTTGTGGTTGGCGTGGCTTTCCTGGTCGGCGCCTACTTCGCCAAGTCAAGGCCGCTTCCTGGCGCCGCCGCGGCCGGGGCAGCCGACGTTGCTGGACCGCGCGGGACAGCCGGGGCGGGCGGCCCGGCGGCAACCGGAACCGCCAGCGCCGGAAGCACCGGCACGGCGGGCGAGCCCGGCAGCGCCAGCGGACCGGGTGGCACCAGCGGAAACCCGACGGCGAGCGGAACCTGAGCGCGGGCGGAAACGCACCAGAAAAACCATTCGGCGCGCAGATCCGGCTAGGACCTGGCCAGTACCCGGCGGACCGGCCCTAAGATCGGCACATGTCTTTTACCGACCGGCTGGTGCTCTGGCTGCATATCGGCTTTGCGATCTTCACGATCGGCCCGATCACGGTGGCGATCATGTCAACGCCCCGTTACATCAGGCAGCGCAACCTGGTCGTCCTCAAGTACCTGTACCGGACCACGCGCCTGTATTCCGTCATTTCTCTGGGCGTGCTGATCGCCGGGCTGATCCTGGCGCAGCTCAAGAAGGACCTGGCCAAGCCGTGGCTGACCGCGTCCATGACGCTGTTCGTCGTCACGCTCGTGCTGCTCGTGCTGATCCTGCGCGATCAGCACCGGGCCATCGCCGCGCTGGAGGACGCCGAAGCGGACGCCGAGGAGGCGGCCGCCGCGCGGGCCGCCGCGATGGCCGGCACGCCCGAGGGCGAGCCCACCGCGGCCGGTGCCGCTGGTGCCGCTGGTGCCGGGGTCCCCCCGGGCGCCGCGGGCGAGGGCGCCGACCCCGTTCAACTGCCGGGGAACCCGCCCGCGGCGGGCACCCACCTCGCCCACGTGGAACGCGGCCGCATCGCCTCCATGGGCGGCGTGACCGCGCTGATCTGGCTGGTCATCCTGGTCCTCATGGTCTGGAAGTAGCCGGCCCCGCGGCTGACCAGAACGCGAGGCTTGGCCCGGGTCTGACCTGGGTCCCCTGGCCTGGGCCCGTGACCTGGGACCCGTGGCCCGGGCTCCCTGGCTTTGGCCCGGGCCCTTGAGCTAGGACCCGCCGGCGGCCAGGTAGGTGAGCACGTCCTGACGGGTGATCATGCCCGCCGGCTTGCCCTCGACCAGGACCACGGCCGCGCCGGCCTTCTCCATGGCCCGGACCGCGCTGCTGACCGGCTCGCCGGAACCGACCATCGGCAGCGGCGCGGACATGTGCCCGCTCACCGGGTCCTGCGGCCGGGCCCGGCCGGAGACCAGCGCGTCCAGCAGGTCGCGCTCCACGATCGAGCCGATCACCTCGGCCGCCATCACCGGCGGTTCCGCGCTCAGCACCGGAAGCTGGGACACGTCGTACTCGCGCAGGCTCTCGATAGCCGCCGCCACGCTCTCCCCCGGGTGCGCGTGCACGAACGGCGGCAGGCCGCCCTGCTTGGCCTCCAGAAGGTCCGCGATCTTGGGCTCGGCCGTCTCCGAGGCGAGGAAGCCGTAGTCGGCCATCCACTCGTCGTTGAAGATCTTGGCCAGGTAGCCGCGGCCGCCGTCGGGAAGCAGCACCACGATCACGTCGTCCGGGCCCGCGTCCCGCGCGACGCGCAGGGCGGCGACGGCCGCAAGCCCGCTCGAGCCGCCGACCAGCAGCGCTTCCTCACGGGCCAGCCGGCGGGTCATCCGGAACGACTCGGCGTCGCTGACCGCGATTACCTGATCGCAGATGTTCTTGTCGTAGGTCTCCGGCCAGATGTCCTCCCCGACCCCCTCGACCAGGTAGGGGCGGCCGGTTCCGCCCGAGTACACCGAGCCCTCGGGGTCGGCGCCGATGATCCGCACCCCGCCGCCGGATATCTCCTTCAGGTAGCGCCCGGTACCCGAGATCGTCCCGCCGGTGCCGATCCCCGCCACGAAGTGGGTGACCTTGCCCTCGGTCTGCGCCCAGATCTCCGGGCCGGTGGTGCGGTAGTGAGAGGCCGGGTTCTCCGGGTTGGTGTACTGGTTGGGCTTCCAGCCGCCCTCGGTCTCCCGGGCGAGCCGGTCCGACACGGAATAGTAGGAGTCGGGGTGATCCGGGGAGACCGTGGTGGGGCAGACGACCACCTCGGCGCCGTACGCGCGCAGGACGCTGATCTTGTCCTGGCCGACCTTGTCCGGGCAGACGAACAGGCACCGGTAGCCCTTTTCCATGGCCACGATGGCCAGGCCGATCCCGGTGTTGCCCGAGGTGGGCTCGACGATGGTGCCGCCCGGGCGCAGGGCGCCCGAGGCCTCCGCCGCCTCCACCATGTGCAGCGCGATGCGATCCTTGACCGACCCGCCGGGGTTGAGGTACTCGACCTTGGCCAGCACCTGGGCCGCGCTGCCCCGGGTCACCCGCCTGAGCCTGATCAGCGGCGTGTTGCCGAAAAGGTCGATCAAGGAATCGTGTACGTCCATGTCACCCACTTTGTCTCAGGCCACGAAGGTATCCCACAGGCCCAGGAGGGAGCAGCGGGATATAGCGCGAGGACACAGCCGTGCGGGCGCGGCGCCCACGCCACCGAGGTGGGACAACGTCCCGAACGCGACATAAGCTACTGTCGAGTTAACAACCAGTTTGGGGGTTGCCATGCCCGAGGCAGTCGTCGTCGCCACCGCCCGTTCACCGATCGGCCGCGCGTTCAAGGGATCGCTGATCAGCATCCGTCCCGACGACCTGACCGCGCAGATGATCACCGCGGCCCTGGCCAAGGTGCCACAACTCGATCCCGCTGACATCGGTGACCTGATCCTCGGCTGCGGGCTGCCCGGCGGCGAGCAGGGCTACAACATGGCCCGCGTGGTCGCGATCATGCTCGGCCACGACCACCTGCCGGGCACGACCGTCACCCGGTACTGCTCATCCTCGCTGCAGACCACCCGGATGGCCTTCCACGCGATCAAGGCCGGCGAGGGCGACGTCTTCATCTCGGCGGGTGTCGAGTGCGTGAGCCGGTTCGCCAAGGGCAGCAGCGACAGTTGGCCGGACACCAAGAACCCGGTCTTCGACGCCGCCGAGGAACGCAGCGGCAAGCTGGCCGAGGGTGGCGCCGGCCTCTGGCACGACCCACGGGGAGACGGCGAGATCCCCGACGTCTACATCGCGATGGGCCAGACCGCGGAGAACGTCGCCGCGCTGCGCGGGGTCTCCCGGCAGGAGCAGGACGAGTTCGGCGTCCGGTCGCAGAATCAGGCCGAGAAGGCGCTGGCCGACGGGTTCTGGCAGCGGGATATCACGCCGGCCACGCTGCCCGACGGCAAGGTGGTGTCGGCGGACGACGGCCCGCGGGCCGGCACCACACTGGAGAAGGTGGCCACGCTCAAGCCGGTGTTCCGGCCGGACGGAACCGTGACCGCGGGCAACTGCTGCCCGCTGAACGACGGCGCAGCGGCCGTGGTCGTGATGAGCGACATCAAGGCCGCCGAACTCGGGATCACGCCGCTGGCCCGGATCGTCTCCACCGGGGTCACCGCGCTTTCGCCCGAGATCATGGGCCTCGGGCCGGTGGGGGCGTCGCTGCAGGCGCTGGCCCGGGCCGGGATGACGATCGACGACATCGACCTGGTGGAGATCAACGAGGCGTTCGCCGCCCAGGTGATCCCGTCCTACCAGGACCTGGGCATCGATCTCGACAAACTGAACGTCAACGGCGGGGCGATCGCCGTCGGGCACCCATTTGGCATGACCGGCGCCCGGATCACCTCAACCCTGGTCAACAGCCTCCAGTTCCACGACAAGACCTTCGGTCTGGAGACGATGTGCGTCGGCGGCGGCCAGGGCATGGCGATGATCTTCGAGCGGCTGTCCTGATTGCCCGATACTTCGGCCTCACCAAACGTCGTATTACGGAACGGTGACATCTGGGGGTTGTCAGAGGCCCCGACGTGGTGCAGTCTCGACTGCAAAGGGGTTGACCCCACCCCCAAGGCCTGGAGGTGCCACTTGTCTCTGACCCACTCTCCTGAGATGCACAAGAACCTGATCGCCCGCATCCCATCGGTCACCGGACGTGACCTCCGAGAGTGGTTCCGGAGCCTTGAATCTGGCCCCGCCTTCCTGCGCTGTGAGGAGCGCGCGACCTGGCTCGCCGACGAACACGGGCTGACGTACGGCTACGCCAGCGCGATCGTGCACGAGTACGAGGTACAGCGCCGACTCAGGCTCAGCAGCGTCTGACCAACCGTGGATCCGCAACGCGTCAGGGAGTTCCTGCGCGTTCATCACCACGCGGTCCTCGCCACCATCAGGGGCGACGGCCGACCACAGCTCTCACCGGTGACCGCAGGGGTGGATGCTGAGGGCCGCGTGCTGATCAGCACGCGGGAGACCGCG
>DATAVV010000211.1:0-2083 GCA_036267555.1 Streptosporangiaceae bacterium
CATCAGGCTGGGGGCCTGCTCGCCGGAGGTCTCGCCGGGCCAGAACACGTTGTAGTCGTCGCCGATGTCCGGGGCCTGCATGGTGCTGCGGCCCGCGGCGAGGTTCTCCATCACGTCCATGCCCGCGCAGAAGGCCCGGCCGGCCCCGGCCACGATGGCCACGAACGCGTCGCTCTCGGCGAAGCGCCGGAAGGCCCGGGCGAACTCGCCCGCCACGGCGGTGCTGATCGCGTTGAGCTTGTCCGGGCGATCGAGCGTGATGACGACGATCTGACCGCCGTCCCCGTCGCCGGCCGGCTCGTACCTGATGTACTGATAATCACTCACGGCCGCCCTTGCCCTCCCGCCATCCCAGGTCAGTGTCATGCTGAACCTCTTGACGATCCATTAACTCATTGTAAATATTTTTACGAACGCCGGGAGTCACGGAGCCACGCGGAGGCAGATGATGACCCAGGATCCGGGCGCCGCCCTGGCCGCGATCGAAGCCGAGCGCAGCCGCCAGCGGGCAGCGTGGCGCCAGAGCGGTCAGCACCGCGGCCGCAACCTGGTGGAGGTGCTCCACGAGAGACTGGCCGACCGCGAGGACACGGTCCTGCGCTTCCTGGCCACGGGCCACGAAGGGGAGATCACGATCGGCCGGCTGTACGAGGAGGGGGCCAGGACCGCCACCGCGCTGACCGAGATCGGCGTCCGGCCCGGCGCGCGCATCGCCCTGCACGTGCCCAACTGGCCCGAGGCCATGTCGGCGCTGTACGCCGCGCTGCTGCTGCGCGCCGTCGTGGTCCCGATCCCGTCGATCTACGGCCCGGCCGAGGTCCGGTTCATCCTGGACGACGCCCGCGTCGACACCTACGTGCTGGCCGACCGCTGGCGCAGCCAGGTCTACACCGACAGCCTGCCGCAGGTCACCGGGGCTGCCGCCCTAGAGCGGGTGATCGTCGTGGGCGACACGGTACCGCCGGGCACGCTGGCCTGGTCAGAGGTGGCCGAGCGGGCCCGCCGCGTTGAGCCCATGCCGCTGGCCGCGCGGCACATCGACAGCCAGTCGAACTGCTTTGTGATCTACACCTCGGGCAGCACCGCGAACCCGAAGGGCGGCCAGCATAGCCACGACACGTTCGCGGCCGAGTTCGCGCAGAACCGCGCGGCCCTGGCCCAGCCCGGCCGTTACCTGCAGGCGTTCCCCGGCGGCCACGTCGCGGGCCTGCTCGGGATGCTGCGCCCGCTGCTGTTCGGCCACGAGACGATCGTCATGGATCACTGGGACGCCGACCTGGCGGCGACGGTGACCGACGAACTGGGCGTCACCGCGATCGTGGGCGCCCCGTTCTACCTGGCCACGCTGCTGGACGCGGCGGACAGGCTGGGCAAGAGCCTGCGCACGATCGAGGACATGCTCGTGGGCTCGGCCGCGGTGCCGCCCGCCCTGGTCGAGCGGGCCGAGGCCGCGGGGTTCCGCCCCTACCGCTGCTACGGCTCCACCGAGCACCCGACGGTCAGCTCGAACGTGCCGGCCGACTCGCTCGAAGACCGGTCCCGGACCGACGGCGCGCTGCTGGCCGGGGTAGAGGTGAAGATCGTCGACGAGGACGGCCGGAGCATACCCGCCGGCGGCGCGGGCGAGATCCTCACCCGGGGCCCGGACCAGTTCATCGGCTACACCGACGCCCGGGCCAGCGCGGCCGTGTTCACGCCCGGAGGCTGGTTCCGCACCGGTGACGTCGGGTTCCTGACGCCGGGCGGCCGGCTGGTGATCAGCGACAGGAAGAAGGACGTGATCATCCGCGGCGGCGAGAACCTCTCGTCCCAGGAGATCGAGGGCATCCTGGTGCGGCACCCGGCCGTGTCTCAGGCGGCGGTCGTCGGCCTGCCCGACGAGCGCTACGGCGAGCGGGCGTGCGCGGTGGTGGTGCTGCGGCCCGGCCGCGACCTGTCGCTCGCCACCGTCCGCGAGCACTTCGTGGCCGCGGGCGTGGCCCGGCAGAAGACGCCGGAGATGCTGGTGGTCCGGCCCGAGTTGCCCCGCACGGCCGCGGGCAAGGTGAAGAAGTTCCTGCTGCGCGAGCAGATCGGCGCCTTC
>DATAVV010000212.1:0-7471 GCA_036267555.1 Streptosporangiaceae bacterium
CGAGCAGAACGCCGCCATCCAGTCCTCCGAGGCGCAGGCCGGAGTCAAGATCGCCCTGAAGTCCGAGCCGTTCAACACGCTGTCCGGCACCGTGGGCATCTGCACCGCGTCCTCGCACCCGGCGGCGACCTGCGGCTGGCAACTGGTCGACTTCGGCTACGACCCCTACCTCGGGCTCTACCCGGCGGGCAACGGATTCTTCGACACCGGCGGCTTCAACAACCAGGGCGGTTACTCCAACCCGCAGATGAACAGCCTCATCAACGCCACCGAGTACGGCTCCAGCACCCAGACGTTCTTCACCTACGAGGATTACGCGGCGCGCCAGTTGCCGTGGCTGTGGATCCCCGACTCGGCGTTCATCTTCGTGTACAAGAGCGACCTGGGCGGGTTCACGCCGCTCAACCCGTTCACCGCGTCGCAGAACCCGCAGGTCTGGTACTTCACCTCCTCCTAAGGCGTCCATGACCAGGTATCTGCTCCGCCGGGTCGGCCAGGCCGCCGCGGTCGTGGTCGGCCTCATGATCCTTACGTTCGTCATGATCCACCTGGAGCCGGGCAGTGCGGCCCGGGCCACCCTCGGGCCGCACGCCACGGCGGGCCGGATCGCCATCTTCAACAGCACCTACGGGCTGAACCAGCCGCTGTACCGGCAGTTCCTGACCTATCTCGACCAGGTGGCGCACGGCAACCTCGGCACCTCGTACTCCCTGCAGCAGCCGGTGTCGACGCTGATCGCGCAGCGGCTGCCGCGGGACTTGCTGCTGCTCGGCCTGTCCACGGTGCTGGCCCTGCTGCTCGCGGTGCCGATGGGCATCTACCAGGCGGCGCGGCGGAACGGCGTCGGGGACTACGCGCTCACCGGGGTCTCGTTCACCTTGTATTCCATGCCGGATTTCTTCTTCGCGTTCCTGCTCATCGCCCTGTTCTCGGTGCAGTTGCACCTGCTGCCCCCGGATGTGCCCCAGGTCGCGTCGGTGGGCGCGCTGCTGGCCGACCCGCAGGCCCTGGTGCTGCCCGTGGTGACGCTGGCCCTGGTCACCCTGGCCAGTTACAGCCGGTACATGCGCTCGTCGGCCATCGACGTGCTGGCCCAGGACTACATCCTGGTGGCCCGGGCCAAGGGCCTGCCGCAGCGGCTGATCCTGCTGCGGCACGTGCTGCGCAACGCGCTGCTGCCGGTGATCACCATGGTTGGCCTGTCGTTCTCGTGGATCGTCGCGGGCGCGGTGATCGTCGAGGAGGTGTTCAACTACCCGGGGATGGGCCTGCTGTTCTACCAGGCCGCCACCAGCCACGACTTCCCGATCCTGCTCGGCTCCACGCTCGTCGTCGGCGTGGCCACGGTGCTCGGGAACCTGGCCGCCGACGTCGCCTACGGAATCGTCGACCCGAGGATCCGGTATGGCCGCGCTTGACGCCGCGGCCGGCGGCCCGGAAGTGGCCAGCCTGGACGGCGCCGGGCGCCCGCCGGGCAGCGAGGAGGCCAGGGCCAGGCGCGGATCCGGGCGGCTGATCCTGGCCACGTTCCGGGAGAACCGGCTGGCCGTCATCGGGCTGGGACTGGTCGTGCTCGTGGCCCTCTTCTGCTTTGTCGGGCCGGTGTTCTACCGGACGAACCAGGTCACGGTGCGGCTGGGCCTGGCCACGCTGCCGCCCGGCGCCCGGCATCCGCTGGGCACCGACGCCTCGGGGTACGACGTCCTGGGCCGGCTGATGCTGGGCGGCCAGTCGTCGCTGGAACTCGGCCTGGCCGTGAGCCTGGCCACCACGATCGTCGGCACCCTCTACGGCGCCGTCGCCGGCCTGGTCGGCGGCCTGCTCGACGCCGTCATGATGCGCGTGGTCGACACCTTCCTGGCCATTCCCAGCCTGGTGCTGCTGCTGATCCTGGTGAACCTGTTCACGCCGAACCTGTGGATCATCATCGCGCTGCTCACGATGCTGTCCTGGCTCGGGACCGCCCGCCTGGTGCGCGGCGAGGTACTGACGCTGCGGACCAGGGAGTTCGTGCAGGCGGCCCGGATGATGGGCGCGGGCGACGGCCGGATCGTGCTCCGTCACCTGGTGCCGAACGCGATCGGGGTGATCGTGGTCAACGCCACGTTCACGATCGCCGACGCGATCCTCACCCTCGCCGCGCTGAGCTTCCTCGGGCTCGGGCTGCCCCCGCCGCACGCCGACTGGGGGACCATGCTCAGCGACGGGCTGAACTACCTGTTCGACGGCTACTGGTGGCTGGTCTACCCGGCCGCGCTCATCCTGATCATCACCGTGGTGGCGTTCAACATGATCGGCGACGCCATCCGGGACGCGCTCGACGTGCGCCTGCAGCGCCCGTAGCCGCCGGGCGGCCGGGGTTAGCATGACCGCAGAAGCACGTCAGCGCCGCAGCAACGGGAGGCCGCGATGACCGACGAGTCCTGGCACCGCCCGCTGGTGCACGTGCGCCGCGGCGAACTGAGCGGCGACACCCTCCAGACGTCCGGCATGACGCGGCGGGAAGCCGTCTCGGGCAAGAGCGCGGGCGCGGAGAAGGTCTGGATGGGGCAGACCCACGTCGCGCCCGGAGTGAATTCCGGCGATCATCACCACGGCGAGGCGGAGACCGCGATCTACGTGCTGTCCGGCCACCCCGCGTTCGTGTTCGCCGACGGCGACCGGGAGGTCCGGCTGACCACCGAACCCGGCGACTACATCTTCGTGCCGCCGTTCGTGCCGCACCGCGAGGAGAACCCGGGCCCCGAGGAAGCCCTCGTGATCATCGCCCGCAGCAGCCAGGAGGGCATCGTGGTCAACCTGAACAGCCTCTGGCCCGAGGGTTAGCCGTTGCTGCCGTTCTCCAGGCCGCCCCGGAAGAAGAGTAGCGCCCGGCCCCGCACCACACGCGCCGCTTAGTTCACTTACGGCACACACGCCACTCGTACTCATCCGCCAGGTCGCGCGAAGCGGTCAGAAGGCGCATGAATGTGAGTTCAGGGTGCATAGAGGAACCCTGAACTCACATTCATCTCCATGATCACCGGCGGGGCGGCGTACGGATCACCGCCGGGGCGGCGTACGGATCACCGGCGGCGCGGCACATGCGATCTGGCGCGGGCGCGGGCGCGGGCGCGGGCGCGGGCGCGGGCGCGGGCGCGGGCCGGGTCCGGCGGCCGGTCGTGGCCCGGCGGCCGGCCGCGGCGGGGCCCGCGTGGGTCGGCCGCGGCGGGGCTTACGGGGTGCGGAAGTGGTAGCCGGCGTCGAGCAGGCGCGGGATCACGATGCGCAGCGCGGCCACGGTCTGGGAGCGGTCGCCGCCGCCGTCGTGCTCGAGGATGATCGAGCCGGTCCGGGTGTTGTCCATGATGTTGCCGACGATCTCGGGGACGCCCGGCCTCGCCCAGTCGCGCGGGTCGACCGACCAGTCCAGCGGCTGCATGTTCAGTTCCGCGCAGCGCTGGAGCACGGCCGGAGACCAGGCCCCGTACGGCGCGCGGAACATGTCCGGCACCCGGCGGGTGGCGCGGTGGATCGCCTCGGTGGCCTGGTCGATCTCCGAGCGCACCGCGGCGGGCGGCAGGAGCGCCAGGTCCGGGTGACGCCAGGTGTGATTGACGATCATGTGGCCCGCCTCGGCCACGGCCCGCGCCACCTCGGGATAGGCGACGACATTGATGCCGATCATGGAGAACGAGGCGGTGATCTTGTACTTGTGCAGCAGGCGCAGGACCTGCGGCGTGTAGATCGGGCTGGGGCCGTCGTCGATCGTCAGCGCGATCACCTTGCGCCCGTCGTGGAGGTGCTCCATCGGCTGCTCGTCCGCGGCCAGCGTCGCGTGGTGGCGGGCGGGTCTGCGCACGTACTCGTAGCGGTGTGAGATCGGCCGGATCGGCTCGGCCGATGCGAGGTTCGCGCCGCCCGCCCGGGCCGGGCCTGGCCTTCGGCCGGCTGCCGTGGCCGGCCGGACGGAGGTGACGGACCCGAACCCGCTGAGCAGCACCAGCCCGCCCGCGGCCAGCAGCATCTGCCGTCTCGGCAGCTCGGCGTGGCCTTCCGGCGGGGGATCGCTTAAGGCGTCCAACAGTCTCCGCTTCCCGTGTGATCGATGCCTTTGCACCCCCCGGCACTCCAATGCAAAGACTCTGAGAGCTGCGGGTGAGTTGTATGTATTTCGCGCTTATTTTTGCGGTCTGGCCCCGCGGCACGGATCGCCGGCGGAGCCTTAGTGAGTACGGAGGCCGCTCGCAGCCAATGTGCAGCTTGGTGTCGCAGGCTCGTTGGTATCGGCCACCCGGCGCCGGTCAGGAGGTTCACCCACATGGAGAGCGACACGCTGGAAACCCGCCCGGCCTGGCCCCGACGGATTGGTCAGCGAACTGTCGATCGTGGCGAAGGCGATTCACGTCGACGAGGCGGCGCTGGCCGCCGACCTGGCCGAGGGCCAGACCATCGCCCAGGTCGCGCGCAAGAAGGGCGTGAAGGCGCACCGGGTGGTCATCGCGCTGGTCAGCTACGTCGTCGCGGAGATGGCGGGCGACATCAGGCGCGGTGACCTGACCGCCGACCAGGTCCGTTGGCTGGTCGCCCTCGCGACCTGGCGCGCGGAGAACCAGATCACCAGCCGGTTCCCGCCCATGGAGTTCCGGCTGGTCAGTCCCGCGACACCGTGACCTGCCCGACGCCGATCGGGGTGTCCGCGGCCAGGCCGTTCGCGCGCATGGCCTTGCGGTAGGCCACGGCCACGGCGTCGAACTTCAGGTGCAGCTCGGCGGCCAGGTCGAACGGAACCCGCTCGGGCCGCTGCGACTCCACCACGACCTGGTCCTGCCCGAAGATCGTGTCCTCGAAGTTCTGGATGACCTCGTCGTCCTGGTCGAGGTTGTAGTTGCGGCCGATGACCACGTACCCGGCGCAGCGGTCGGCCGCGATGGGCTGGGACGCGAAGAAGTAGACCATGCCCTTGTCGCCGCCCCAGCCCAGGCGCAGGGCGATCGTGTACGGCAGGTGCAGTTCGTAGCGGCTGCGGCGCTGCGGCGGCCCGTCCTGCTCGTTGCCGAACACCGGGAAGTCGCTGGAGTTGGGGGCCTCGGGCCGCTCGACCGTGTAGTGCAGCACGTGGCCATCGGTGTCCACCCGGTGGCGCGGGACCACCGGCCGGTCCGGGTCGCCCAGCAGGCCAGGGTGGACCCAGGGGAAGTGGCCGAAGTCGGTGAAGTTCTCGACCTGCCGCGCGGCGTCGCAGCGCCAGCGGTAGGCGCCGGCCGTGACCACGGCCCACCCGCCGTCCTCCAGTTCGGGAACCTCGGGCAGCGGCCAGCGCGGCTCCTCCAGCGCCGCCCAGACCAGGCCGTACCGCTCGCACGCGCCGAACGCGGGCACCCGCGCACTGGCCGGCACCCGCGACGGGTCCTCGAGTTGCGGGATCGCGACGCAGCGGCCGTCGTCGCCGTAGCGCCACCCGTGGTAGGCGCAGACGATCTCGTCGCCGCTGACCCGGCCCAGCGACAGCGCGGTGCCGCGATGCACGCACAGGTCCGACATCACCCGCGGCCGGCCGTCCCGCGCGCGCCAGAGCACCAGCGGCTCGCCGAGCAGGTCGGCGTGGACGGGCTGGTCCACGAGGTCGGCCGCGAACGCCACCGGGTGCCAGCAGGCACGCTGGGCCGCCAGGTCGGCGAACACGCCGGGGGAGGTCACCGGGCACCGCCGGTCTTCACACCCATACGCTCATTGTGCTCCAAGCGCCTCACCAGTATCGATGAGGTTTAACGCGGCACCAGGGCTGGCCTGGAGCCGGCTGGCCAGCCGTGCCGCCGCGTTAAACCGCGGTCTTGACCTGGCCTGCCGGGGCGTAGACCGCGGGGAAGCCCTGGCGCCAGGTCGGGTAGCGCAGCGTCCAGCCGAGTTCGGCCTTGGCCTTGGCGTTGGAAGCGCCGCGGGCCTGGGTCGCCACCACCACGCCACCCTCGCCCCCCTGACCCGCGGCGCCGCGAGAATGTGACGTGGCCCCGGCCGGAGGGCGCGGCCGCAGCGGGCGCGACGGCGTGACAGGATGCTCACGAGCACCGCGAAGAACAGGAATGGCGAAGCATGGCTGACGAGCAGGCGGGCGGCCGGCGCAGGAGCGCCGCGGTCGGCATCGACACCTCGGTGGCGCACCCGGCCCGGGTCTACGACTACTGGCTGGGCGGACACTTCCTCTAAGCACACTAGTGTTCCCCGCCTGAAATACGTTGTAGATATCGGGCGAGGGAGCCGAGGATCTCTTCGGCGGTCTTCTTCCACACGAACGGCCGGGGGTCGGCGTTCCATTGCTGGATCCAGTTGCGGACGTCGGATTCGAGTGCCCGGACGCTCTTGTGGGCACCGCGCTGCAGGAGCTGGGTGGTGAGGTAGGCGAACCAGCGTTCTACCTGGTTGATCCAGGAGGAGCCGGTCGGGGTGAAGTGGATGCGGAAGCGGGGGTGGCGGGCGATCCACTCGTTCACGGCGGGGGTCTTGTGGGTGGCGAGGTTGTCGCAGACGACATGGATGTCCAGGTCCGGGGGGACGGCCTTGTCGATGGCCCGCAGGAACTTGAGGTACTCGGCGGCGCGGTGGCGGCGGTGCAGTTCGCTGATGACGGTGCCGTCGGCGATGTTGAACGCGGCGAACAGGCTGGTGGTGCCGTGCCGGGCGTAGTCGTGGGTGCGGCGCTCGGGCATGCCGGGCATCATGGGCAGCACCGGCTGGGACCGGTCGAGAGCCTGGACCTGGGATTTCTCGTCCACGCACAGGACGACCGCCCGCTCGGGCGGGTTGTGGTACAGGCCGACGACGTCGACGACCTTCTCGATGAACAGCGGGTCGGTGCTCAGCTTGAACCCGTCGGTCAGGTGCGGCTTGAGCTCGAACTTGCGCCAGATACGCCCGATCGTGGACTCCGACAGGCCGCTGTGCCGGGCCATCGACGCCCGCGACCAGTGCGTCGCGTTCTTCGGGGTCTCCTCCAGGGTCGCGGCCAGGACCTCGCTGACCTTGTCCAGCAGGATCGACGGCGGGCGGCCCGGCCGCTGCTCGTCGGCCAGGCCGGGCAGCCGCCGCTCGATGAACCGGCCCCGCCATTTCATCACCGTCGGCACCGAGACCCCCAGGTCAGCTGCCACCTGGGAGTTGAACGAGCCCGGCTCCGCGCACGCCAGCACGATCCTGCACCGCAGCGCGTACGCCTGCGACGACGTCGCCGCCCGCGCCCCGCACAGCAACTCAGCCCGCTCGGCATCGCCAACCGTCAGCGGCGCTTTCGGCCTGCCTGTCCTCGGCATCCACTCAGCATAGACTTATGAAACCAACTTCAGGCGGGGAACACTAGCGGCCCGAGCCCGCGCCCGCTACCGCGTCGGCTTACGAGGCGACCGGAGACGCGTGGCGGCGGAAGCCGGAGAGGCGGGCCGGGCGCCGAAAGTCGCCCGTGGCCGGGTCGGCCGGGCTGCCGGCCATGGTGCCCGAG
>DATAVV010000213.1:0-8511 GCA_036267555.1 Streptosporangiaceae bacterium
TGGACAATCCCGCCATGTCGGGGTTTACGGGGGACTCGCCGTCTCCAGATGAGATCGAGCGCCGGATCGAGAAGCTCGAAGCCGAGTTAGAGGTCGCGCGGATAGGTAGTCGATCAGGGTCGTTTCGCCGGGCGGCCGTGCCACCGGTAGAGGGTCCATGACTGGCGGATCATGCTACGTACGGTGATGATGGCGTCAGCGAGATCGAAGAAGGCGTCGATGACGTCTTCCTTGCGCTCGTAGCAGCGCTGCAAGCGGTTGAAGCCGTTATGCCAGGCGTTGGTGCGCTCGATCTGCCAGCGCTGCCCGGCCTGAATGGGAGCCTTGTCGCCCTTGTGGGCGATTTCGTCGGTCATGCCGCGGCCGGCGAGCTCGTCGCGGGTCTTCTGCGAGTCGTACCCGGCGTCCAGGTGGACAGTGAGGTCATCGGGCAGCGGGCCGGTCCGGGCGAGTGTGTCCAGCGTGGGTGCCAGCAACGGGGAGTCGTGCCGGTTCGCCGGGGCCAGCACCCGGCCCAGCGGGATGCCGTAGCCCTCCGCCAGCAGGGACCGCTTCATGCCCAGCTTGCGGCGGTCTACAGGGCTGGGGCCGGCGCACTCCCCGCCGCCGGGAGCTTTCGTGATGCAGCCGTCAACGGCGAGTTCCTCCAGGATGAGGCCCACCATGCGGTCGTAGGACTCGCGGGCGATCTTGTTCAGTTCCGCGAAGATCCCGGCCCTGATCCACTCGTCGCGGCGATCCCGGATCGTGGTGGCACCGCAGGTGCAGTCGGCGATCGAGGCATAGGAGCAGCCGAACCGCAGGACCTGGATGAGTTTCTCGAAGATGACCCGGTCGCCGATCCTGGGCCGGTGGCAGCCCAGCGGATGAGCAGGGTCATAGACCGGGCGGTCAGGAAGCAGGGCGGCGAACTGGTCCCAGAGGGGTTCCAGCAGCCATGATGGGATGGCAGGCACTCGGACTCCGGTGATTACGAAGCGTAGAGAACTCCGATAATCGCGGAACCTGTGCCTGCCTCATCTCAGTACACGCCGAACCCCCTCGAATCACGCCAAGCCGCGCGAGCCCGAATTTACGGCAAATGCCCGAGGGGGCGGCGTCCGGGCCGAGCTGGCCGGCGGTGGGAGCTGCGCGGAGGATGGCGCTGGGCTGCGGGTACGCTCTGCATCGTGGGCTACGTCTACTTCAAGCGTCCTCGCACCGTCTGAGGCGGTGCGCGGTACCGGGCGGCTGTGTGCTGTCCGGTGCTGTGGCGTGAGCTCCTGAGCGGGTTCTGGCGTCTGGGCGTGCCGCCGTCGGTCAGTCATCCTTCCGACCGGACGGGACCATCCCAGTGGATCCACGCGATCACGCCTGCCTCGACGGCACTCTCTCACCCGCTGTGCGGTTCCGCGCGCTCGCCGCGGTGGCCGCGTACCTGCGCTGCCCGGTCTGCGCCGGCGAGCTCCGCCCAGGCGGCGCCCGGCTGGCCTGCGGCCGCAGTCACAGCTTCGACATCGCACGGCACGGATACGTCAACCTCACCGCCGGCCGGGCGGGACCCGGGACCGGCGATACCGCGGCCATGGTCGCGGCACGCGGCGCCTTCCTCGGCCGGGGTCACTACCGGCCGCTTGCCGAAGCTCTGCGCGCCCTCGCGGTCCAGCACGACCCGGGCGCGCCCGGCCTGGTGGCCGACCTGGCCGCCGGGACCGGCCACTACCTGTCCGGCGTCCTTGAGTCCCTGCCGCACCGGCACGGCGTGTGCCTGGACCTGTCGGTCCCGGCGTTGCGCCGCGCCGTGCGATCGCATCCGCGGGCGGCGGCGGTGGGTGCGGACATCTGGCAGCCGCTTCCGCTCGCGGCCCGGTCGGTGGCCCTGGCGCTGAGCATATTCGGGCCGCGCAACGCCGCGGAGACCGGCCGCGTCCTCGGGCCAGGCGGGGCGCTGATCATGGCCATGCCCGGCCCCGCCCACCTGGGGGAACTCCGGCGGCCGCTCGGCATGATCGGCATCGACAAGCAAAAGCTCCGGCGGATCGCCGGCGCCTACCGTGACTGGGCCCTGTCTGGCCTCACCATCGTGAATTATCAGCTGAGCATGGATCACGCCAGCCTCGCCGCGCTGGTGACGATGGGACCCAGCGCCCGGCACATCTCGCCGGAGTCGCTGGCCACGCGCATCCGCGCGCTGCCCAGCCCGGTCGCGGTGACAGTAGACGTGCAGTTCAGGGTCTTCCAGCGACGTGAACGTCATGCGCGACCCTGAGGGCAACGAGTTCTGCATAAGGAAGACGCCATCGACGCCTTCTTCGACCTCGCCGACACCACCATCACCGTACGTAGCATGATCCGCCAGTCATGGACCCTCTACCGGTGGCACGGCCGCCCGGCGAAACGACCCTGATCGACTACCTATCCGCGCGACCTCTTAGCCAAGAAGGCCAAGAAGGCCAAGTTCACCGAGCCGTCAGCGGCCGAGCGGGCCAGCCAGCCGATCCAGCCGAACATGGGGTGGCGCGCCGCGCGCAAGGCCAGGAAACTGCGCGAGCCGGTCCCGCAGCCTGCGCCCCGCCCGTGGGGCAGCCCGCCGCCGCCCCCGTCCGGGGGGTCACGGCGCGGCCGGGCGCTGTCGCTGGTGATCACGCTGGTCGTGATCGCCGGCCTGGCCGGCGGTGCGGTCGCCGTGGTCAAGCTGGGCGGCCACGCCAAGGACCCGCGCTCAGACAATGCGGTGGTGACGAACGGGGCGACGCCGTCCAGTTCGCCGTCCCCCACCCCGTTCACGCCGCCCTCGCCGACGCTGGCCGCCCCGTACCTCGGCACTCCCGCGCAGTCGTACGCCGGCGGCAGCGCGGGCATCGTGATCCCGCCCGCGCACGCCGCGGGCAGCTTCTCCGCGGCGGAGGTGGCGGCGGCATACCGGAAGACGAAGAAGATGCTCGTCGCGGCCAACCTCAACGGCCCGACGCTGAACGGCGGCGCGCCCGACGCCTTCGCCAACCTGCTCGTTCCCCAGGAACGCGGCTGGTTTGTCGCGCACCTGGACAAGACCGGTGTTGACGCCAAGGGCTACGCGAAGAGTTCCCGCGGCTGGGTCGTCTCGTTCGCCCCCGGCACCACGCGGCTCGTCGGAGGCGTGATCAAGGTCCACGGCAGCGTGGCGGCCAGCGCGATCAAGAGCGACGACGTTCCGGTGCTGCGCATTCACGCCGACTACCTGTTTGTCTTCGCCGTGGAGGCGCCCGGCCAGCCGTCCACCCTGATGCGGATCGTGGCGCGCGACGACGTCAACGTTGATTTCGCGCCCTGGAGCGGCGCCGGCGGCCCGCTTGAGCCCTACTGGAACCTGCTGGGTGGCGGAGCTGCCGGCGGCCGCTGCGACGTGAACGACGGCTTTGTGCATCCGCAGTTCCCGACCGACCCACCCGACAAGGTCAAGCCGGCCGGGGCCCCGGTCAACCCGTACGACATGGCCACGCCGCCCAGCCAGAAGGGCGGCTGCCAGGCGACCACGGGCACCTGAGGCAGCGACCGGCGGGTGCCAGACTGCGGATACCGGTCAGCGCAGGCGGGTGGCACGGGCGGTCCACCGGCCGGCGTGCCGCTCGACGATCAGCGGGACCCCGAAGCACTTGGACAGGTTCCGCTCGGTGAACACGTCCGCTACCGGGCCCACGGCCAGCACCGTGCCCTTGCGCAGCAGGATCGCGTGCGTGAACCCCTCGGGCACTTCCTCGACGTGGTGCGTGACCAGAACGATCATCGGCGCCGCCGGGTCGGCCGCGAGCAGGGACAGGCTGCGGAGCAGGTCCTCGCGGCCGCCCAGGTCCAGCCCGGCGGCCGGCTCGTCGAGCAGGAGCAGTTCCGGGTCGGGCATCAGCGAGCGGGCGATCTGGACCCGCTTCCGCTCGCCCTCGGACAGGGTGGCGAACTTGCGCCGGATCAGGTGCGCGCAGCCGAGCGCGTCGAGCAGTTCCACGGCCCGGGTGACGTCGCAGGAGTCGTAGTCTTCCCGCTCCCGCCCCAGGATCCCGTACGAGGCGGTCAGCACCAGGTCAATGACCTTCTCCGCCGGCGGCACCTGGTCGGCCACCACCGCGCTGGCGAACCCGATCCTGGTGTGCAGGTCGGCCAGGTCGGCCCCCTGGACGGGCTCCCCGAGAACCTCCGCCGTGCCCTCGGCCGGCGCCAGCAGCCCGGCGGCGACCTGCAGCAGGGTGGTCTTGCCGGCCCCGTTCGGGCCGATGACGACCCAGCTCTCGTCGCTGCGGACCGTCCAGTCGATGTCCCTGAGCAGCATCGACCGCCCGTGTCGGACTCCAACCCCGCGAAGCCGCAACACCTCGTCCGACATGCGGCTCCCTTCCCGGCTCGCCTGTAGTACCCGGCACGAACCTACGCCTGCCGCTGCGCCGCTCCCATCGGGGTCGGGCGCAGGCTATCTCTCCAGCTCCCGGACGGCAAGGAGCGCCGCCTGGGTCCTGTCGGCCACCCCGAGCTTGGCCAGCACCGAGCTGACGTGCGTCTTGACCGTCTTCTCCGAGACCCGCAGCAGCCGGGCTATCTCCCGGTTGGAGCGGCCGTCCGCGATCTGCGCCAGCACCTCGCGCTCGCGGCCGGTGAGCGCGCCGATGCCACGCACGGCCGGGGCGGCCGCGGCGGAGTTCAGCAGCGTTCCCGCGGCCTCGGGAGCGAGCAGCGTGTTCCCGTCGTGCACCGATCGCAGCGCCCGGACCAGCGCGTCGGGGTCGACGTCCTTGTACAGGAAGCCCGCCGCGCCCGCCTGCACCGCCCTCGCGACCAGGTTCCGGTCGACCGCGCTGGTCAGCACCAGGGCCCGGGTCCGGCGCCCGGCCTCGCGCAGTTGCCGCAGCACGGCGAGGCCGTCGCCGCCGGGCAGCTTGAGGTCGAGCAGGATCACGTCCGGGTCCAGTTCCGCCACCATGGCCACGGCCTGCTCACCGTCGGCCGCCTCCCCGGCCACCTCGATGTCGTCCTGCACGCTGAGCAGCACCTGCAGCCCCTGCCGCACCACCGGATGATCGTCGGCGATCAGTACGGTGATCCGTCCCGCGCGCTCGCCGGTCACGACCGGCCCTGCCCGGCGGGAAGCTCCAGCCGCACCAGCGTTCCCTGGCCCGGCGCCGACCGCACGGTCAGCGTCCCGCCGGCGGCCGCGGCCCGCTCCCGCATCGAGGCCAGGCCGAGTCCACCAGAGAAGGGGGAAGGGGCGGTGGGCTGGGTCTGAGCCGCGAACCCGCGGCCGTGGTCAGCCACCTCCAGGACGACCCGGTGCCGCCGGGCGCCCAGCGTGACGCAGATCGTGGCCGCGCCCGAGTGCCGCAGCGCGTTGTGCAGCGCCTCCTGGGCGATCCGGTAGACCGCGGTCTCCCGCTCCGGTCCCAGTTCGGGCAGTTGCGCCGCGTCGAACCGCACCTCCACGCCGTACGTACGGCCCGCCAGCACCGCGTAGCTGCGCAGCGACCCGGCGAGCCCGCCCGCGGCCAGGTCGGGCGGGCCCAGCCCGTCGATGACCGCCCTGAGCTCGGCGTGGGCCTGGCCGGTGAGCGCGGTCACGCTCTGGATCTCGCTGACGGCCCGCTCGGGGTCCCGCTGCACCAGCACCTCGGCGGCGCGGGCCTTGACCCTGATGCTGAAGAGCTTCTGCGACACCGCGTCGTGCAGTTCCCGGGCCAGCCGGGCTCGCTCCTCGAGCACGGACAGCTCGCGGCCCCGCTCATAGAGGCGTGCGTTGGTCAGCGCGATCGCCGCGTGCGAGGCGAACAGTCCGAGCAACTGCTCGTCGCGCTCGGTGAAGCCGCCCGGGCTGTGCTTGCACGCGGCGAAGATGATGCCGAGGACGTCGCGGCCGTCGCGGATCGGGACGCCCAGGAAGTCGGACATGTCCGGATGGGCCGACGGCCAGCCCTCGAACCGCGGATCGGCCCGGATGTCATCGACCCGCAGCGGCTGGCCCTCGCGCAGCAGCACGCCGAGCATGCCGTGCTGGCGCGGCACCGGCCCGATCGCCCGCTGCTGGCTCTCCGGGATGCCGTCCACCACGAACTCGGCGAACGACCCGTGGTCGTCGGGAACGCCGAGCGCCGCGTACCGCGCGTGGACCAGCGAGCGAGCCGACCTGACGATCATCTGGAGCACGTCGCGGGTGGACAGTTGCCGGGCGACGGCGAGCACCACCTGGCTCACCCGCTGCAGCACGTCGTCCTGGCTGCCCGCAGCCTCGTCCTGGCTGGCCGCCGCGGGCTCGCTGTCCTGGCTGCACGCCGCAGGCTGGCTCCTCCGGTCCCCCTGCCGTGGCCGCGCATCGCTCACACCACGCACGCTACCGGGGCGGCGGGCCATGGGGACCGGCCGTAGGTCCTAGGACCATGGGACCAGGCCGGCCGGGGCGCGCGCCCGATGTGCGGCCGCGGCCCGCTGCCTAGCGTGAATTTCATGACGAACACAAGGAACGCAGTGATTACCGGCGCCTCCCGCGGCCTCGGGCTGGCCCTGGCCCGCGGACTGGCCGCCGAGGGCTGGTCCCTGGTGATCGACGCCAGGGACGGCGATGCGCTGCGCCAGGCCGCGGCCAGCCTCCCCGCGCGGAGCATGGTCGCCGCGCTGGCCGGGGACATCACCGATGCGGCGCACCGCGCGGCCCTGTCCCAGGCCGCCGAGGACCTCGGCGGCCCCGACCTGCTGATCAACAACGCGGGCACGCTGGGCACCAGCCCGCTCCCGGCGATCGCCGACTACCCCATCCCGGAACTCAGGGACGCCTTCGAGGCCAACGTGCTGGCGCCGCTGGCGCTCACCCAGATGCTGCTGCCCGGGCTGCGCCGGCGGGGCGGCGCGGTGCTGTCGGTCACCTCGGACGCCGCGGTCGAGGCCTACGAGGGCTGGGGCGGCTACGGAGCGACCAAGGCCGCGCTGGAACAGGCCAGCAACGTGCTGGCCGCCGAGGAGAACCTGGTCCGCGTCTGGTGGGTGGACCCAGGCGACCTGCGGACGCAGATGCACCAGCAGGCCTTTCCCGGGGAAGACATCTCCGACCGCCCGCGGCCGGAGACCGTGGCCCCCGCGTTCCTGAGGCTCATCGCCGAGCGCCTGCCCAACGGGCGCTACCGCGCGGCCGAGTTGATGCCAGCGCAGGTGCGGTCATGACCATCGCCGTCGACGACCCGCGGATCGCGCTCGACTTCGCGCTCCCGCCCGAGCGCGAGGCGCACGAGCCACCGGAGGCCAGGGGCCGGCCCAGGGACCAAGTCGCGCTGATGGTCAGCCGCGGCACGGCCGAAGAGGTCAGCCATCACGCCTTCACCGGCTTGCCTTCGCTCCTCCTGCCCGGTGATCTGCTCGTGGTCAACAACTCGGCCACGCTGCCCGCGGCGGTGCCGCTGCCCACCGGTCTTGTCGTGCACTTCTCCACGGCGATGGCCGAAGGGACCTGGCTGGTCGAGTTGCGCGCCACGGAGAACGCCGCGGCCGGCGCCACCACGCTCCCTTACCGCGGCGGGTCGGCCGGGGAGCGGCTCGACTTGCCCGGCGGGGCGGTCCTGACCCTGGAGGCGAGGTTCACCGGCCGGCTCTGGCGGGCCCGGCTGTCCACCGCGGTCGTGCCGTACCTGCTGCGGCACGGCCAGCCGATCCGGTACTCCTACGTGCCCCGGCCCTGGCCGATCGAGGCGTACCAGACCGTGTTCGGCACCCGGCCGGGGAGCGCGGAGATGCCGAGCGCGAGCCGCCCGTTCACGCCGCAGGTCGTCGCCGGCCTGGTCGCGCGGGGCATCACGTTCGCGCCGCTCACCCTGCACACGGGCGTCTCCTCGCTGGAGGACGACGAGGAGCCCTACCCGGAGCCCTACGACGTCCCGCCGGCCACGGCCCGGCTGGCCAACCTGACCCGCCAGCACGGCGGGCGGGTCATCGCCGTGGGCACGACCGTGGTGCGGGCGCTGGAGACCGCGGCCCGCGCGGGCGGGCCCGGGCCCGTGGCGCCGTCCGCCGGGTGGACCGAGCACATCGTCACCCCGCAAACGCCCCTGCTCGCCGCCGACGGGCTGATCACCGGCCTGCACGAGCCGCGCTCGTCCCACCTGCGGATGCTCGCCGCATTCGCCCGGACTGACCTGCTCAGCCGGTGTTACGAGGCGGCCATCGACCGTGGCTACCTCTGGCACGAGTTCGGCGACCTGCACCTGCTGCTGCCCTAGCCGCGCCGCGGCGAACCCGGCCCCCGGACACGCCCCACCCCGGCGCGGCGGGCCGGGCGGGACAGATAGCGTGGGCACCGCTATGACCACAGCCCAGATGACGCTGCTCGTCACCGTGACCGGCCGGGACCGGCCCGGCGTGACCTCCCGCCTGTTCTCCGCCCTCGCCGAGCACGACCTCAGCGTGGTCGACGTCGAGCAGGTCGTGATCCGCGGGCGCCTGGTACTCGGCGTGCTGCTGTCCTGCACCACGGCTCCCGACCTGACGGCGATCCACCGCCAGGTGACCGCGCTCGCCGAGGACCTGGGCCTG
>DATAVV010000214.1:0-7322 GCA_036267555.1 Streptosporangiaceae bacterium
CTCCACAGCAGCCGCACCGAGCCCGCGCCCTCCAGCGTCATCGCCTCGTAGAGTTCCCGTGGCACGTCGCGCAGGCTGGAGCAGAGCACGAGGATCGACAGCGGGAGCGCGAACGCCACCGTGGGCAGGATGATCGCGGTCAGCGAGTCGTACAGGTGCAGCCGCGTGATGATGAGGTACACGGGAATGATCGTCGCCTGTGCGGGGATCGCCAAACCCATGAGAAACATCCGGAACGTCCACGCCACCAGGCGGTTGCGGCTGCGCACGATCGCGTAGGCGACCGGCACGGCGAGCACGAGCGTGAGCACCACGCTGACCGAGGTCACGATCGCGGTGTTCAGGATGTACCGGCCGAACCCGTTGGCCAGCGCGGTGCCGAAGTTGGCGAACGTGAGGTGGTGCGGCGGGCTGAGCGGGCCGGCCGCGGTGTACTGGTCGCTCGGCTGCAGGCTGTCGGACACGATCGCGTACAGCGGCACGCCCACGATCACCAGCCACACCAGCGTGAGCAGCCCGGCCGCCACGTTCGGCCGGCCGCGCACGGGCCGGGACGCGCTCGCGCGCGCGGTCACAGGCCTTCCAGCGTGCTGCGCATCTTGCCGAACCCGGAGAACCGGACGATCAGCAGGGACGCCGCCGTGCCCAGCACGACCAGGCAGACCCCGATCGCGGCCGCGTAACCCATCTCGTAGCTCTTGAACCCGGTCGTGTACATGTAGAAGGGCAGGATCGTGGTGTCCGTGCCCGGGCCGCCGTTGGTCAGGATCAGCACGGTGTCGAAGAAGGTCAGCGAGCCCACGATCATGACCACCGACGACGTGATGATCGTGTTCTTTAGCTGCGGCAGCGTGATGCGGAAGAACTGCGCGACGCGGCCCGCCCCGTCGATGGTGGCCGCGTCGTAGAGCATCTGCGGCACCTGGCGCGCCCCGGCCTGGTAGAGCAGCGTGTGGAACGGCACGAACTGCCAGCCCACGACGAACACCACCGCCCACAGCGCGAACGTCGGGCTGCCGAGCACGTTGGTGCTGGTCAGTCCCAATTTGGGACCGAGCCAGCCGGGGATGCCGAAATTCGGGTCGAGCAGCGCCTGCCACACCACGGCGATCGCGGCGGTCGACAGCAGCAGCGGCAGGAAGAAGATGGACGAGAGCACGGCGCGGCTGCGCTGCCGTCCGGCGGACCACACCCCGAGCAGCATGGCCACCGGGGTCTGGGTCACCCATGCCGCCAGGGTCAGCACGGCCGACAGCCGCAGCGCCGCGCGGGCCTGCGGGTCGCCCAGCAGCCGGGTCCAGTTGCTCAGGCCGGCCGGTGTCGGGGTGCCGAGCGCGTTCCAGTTCGTGAACGACAGCCACACCACGAGCACCAGCGGCAGTACCGCGAAGCCCAGGAAGAACACGATCGCGGGGACCGCCCACAGCAGGCCGGGCCGCGACGCCTGGTCGGCCGGGCGGCCGGGCCCGGACCGGTTACCGGACATGGGTCACTGGACATGCTGCATGGTCGACACGAACTGTTGCGGGGTGCTCTGCTTGAGGAAGACCTTGGCCAGGTTGGTCAGCATCGGCGTGGCCGTGGCGGACGGCAGCGCCTGGTCCCACGACAGCTCGAAGCTCGACGCGTTCTGCACCGCGGCGTAGACCCACTGCGCGAACTGGGAGTTCGGCGCGGTCGCCAGCCGGGACGACAGGCCGTTGATCGCGGGCACGTCGCCGGTGGAGATCAGCTTGTTCACGTAGGCCGAACTGGTCATCTCCTTCTTGAGGAAGCTGACGGCCGCGGCGACGTCCGGCGCCTTCTTGGTGATCGAGAAGTAGTTGGTCGGGTTGCCGACCACGGCGCTGGGGTCGCCCTTACCGCCGCTGATCGCCGGGAAATTGGTGAACGCCAGGTCATGCTGGGCGAAGCTGGCGTGCTGCGACAGCAGGTTGGTGTACTCCCAGGTGCCCATCAGGTGCATCGCGGCCCGCCCGGTCCCGAACAGGGCCGAGGCCGCGCCGTCGTTGTAGCCCACCGAGCTGAAGCTGGAGCCGAAGAAGCCCCGGCCGACCAGGTCCTGGATCATGCTCAGGGTCTGCGCGAACACCGGGTTGGCCCACCCGGTGGCCGGGTCCGCGGCCAGCGCCTTGAACGGCTGGAAGCCGCCGAGCCGGTCGCTGATGATCTCCAGCCACATCAGTTCCGGCCACTGGTCGGCGCCGCCGAGCGCCATCGGGATGATGCCGTGGGACTTCAGCGTGTCGCCGGCGGACAGCAGGTCCGCGTACGACTGCGGGGTGCTCAGGCCGTAGCGGGCGAACATCGTCTTGTTGTAGAACAGCACGACCGGCTGCACGCCGCGCAGCGGGACGCCGTAGTACTTGCCGTTGATCTGGCCGTCGGTCAGCACGCTGGGTAGAAACGATTGTTTCCAAGCCGGGTCGGCGTTCAGGTACGAGGTCAGGTCGACCAGGTCGCCGTTGCTCACGTACGGGGCGATGCTGCCGCCGCCCCAGTTGAAGAACACCGCGGGCTGGTTCGGCGACCCCATGGCCACGCGCAGCTTGTTGGTGTAGTCCGCGTTCGACACGGTGAAGAGCGCCATCTTGGCGCTGGACTTCCGGTTGAACGCGTCGATGGCCGTCGTCTGGATGGGGTTCTCGACCGCGTCGGTCAGCACCCAGACCGAGTCTGTTCCGCCCCCGCCGCCCACACCGGCCGGGCCGCTGGTGCCGCAGCCGGCCAGGGCCGCGGCGCCCGCGGACGCGCCCGCGGCCGCCGTTAACCCGAGGAACCGGCGGCGGGAGACACCGGTGTCAGTAAGTTCACTGCTTCGAAGATCGCTCATCGCGGATATCCCTTCACGCGGGATGCCAGGCCAGCCAGGTGAGAACCGGCCCGGTGTGGTTCCGGGCCACTCCCTGAGGGCACGCCGTACGCGACGCGCCGTTATCGAAATGTTTCGAAGTGTCATCATCTTAAGAAGTCGGCCACAGCCGGTCAAGACTCAACTTTTCCGGTCCGGGCGACTAGGCTCGGAGCCGAGAGCCGAGTGAACATCGGGTCTGTTACCGGCTCTGCCAGCAGATTCGCCGCGATGAGCCGGGATCAGCCCGGCACACCGGTACGTTACGATAAAAATATCGAGATGTTTCGAGACTCAGCTTGGGAACCACCCTCGGCCGAGGAAGGTGATGACGTGCCGCACAGTGGTGCCCGGACCCGCGGCGGACCGCCGCTCGCCGGGCTGGGAGCCCGGCCCACGCTGGCCGCGATCGCGGCCGAGGCCGGCGTCTCGCTGCCGACGGTGTCGAAGGTAGTGAACGGGCGGGCGGACGTCGCGCCGGCCACCAGGGCCCGGGTCGAGCGGCTGCTGGACGAGCACAACTACCGCCGCCCCGGCCTGCGCTCCGGCCGCCGGTCGGGCCTGGTGGACCTGGTCTTCAACGGCCTCGACAGCCCGTGGGCCGTGGAGATCCTGCGCGGCGTCGAGGACTGGTGCGCCGAGCACGAGATGGGCGCGGCCGTCTCGGCGGTACGCCACGGCAGCGCCCGCCCGGCGAGCTGGACCAGCGCCCTGGCCAGCCACGACACCGACGGCGTGCTGCTCGTCACCTCCGAGCTGACCGAAGGCCAGCTCGCCGAGTTGCGCGCGGCCGACATCCCGCTCGTGGTCATCGACCCGGTCAACCTGCCCGAGCCCGACCTGCCCAGCGTGGGCGCGACCAACTGGGCGGGCGGCATGGCCGCCACCGACTACCTCATCGGCCTCGGCCACCGCCGGATCGGCGCGATCGGCGGGCCCCCGGGCTACCTGTGCAGCCGGGCGCGCATCGACGGGTACCGGTCGGCGCTGGAGCGGGCGGGCCTGGCCGCCGACCCGGCGCTGGTGCGGCACGGCGACTTCCAGCACGAGGGCGGTTTCGTCCGCGGCGGCGAACTGCTCGACCTGGCCGGCCGGCCCACCGCCGTGTTCGCCGGCAGCGACCAGCACGCGCTGGGTGTCTACGAGGCGGCCCGCCAGCGCGGGCTGCGCATCCCCGAGGACCTGAGCGTGGTCGGCTTCGACGACCTGCCCGTCGACCGCTGGCTGTCTCCGCCGCTGACCACGGTGCGCCAGCCGCTGGCCGAGATGGGCCGGGTCGCGGCCGACATGCTCGGCACGCTGATCGAGGGCCTGCCGCTGGCCGCCCGGCGGGTCGAACTGGCCACCGAGCTGGTGGTGCGGGGGTCGACTGCCGCCCCGCCGCGATGAGCGGGCCAGGCGACAGTGTCGAGGCAGGCACGGTGGCGGCGGAAACCGTCGCGGACCAGCCCTGGCGCGACCCGTCGCGGCCCGCCGCCGGCCGGGTGGCCGACCTGCTGGCCCGGATGACCCTGGACGAGAAGGTGGCCCAGCTCGCCGGCATCTGGGTCGGCACGTCCGCGGACGGCGACGGCGTCGCGCCGCTGCAGGACACGTTCGAGGCCGGGCTCGCATCGGTGGACGACCTCATCCGCGGCGGTCTCGGCCAGCTCACCCGGGTGTTCGGCACCGCGCCCGTCGAGCCCGTCGCGGGCGCGGCCACGCTCGCCCGGCTGCAGGAGCGGGTGGCGGCGGCCAACCGGTTCGGGATCCCCGCCATCGCCCACGAGGAATGCCTGACCGGGTTCGCCACCTGGTCCGCGACCGCGTTCCCCACTCCGCTGGCCTGGGGCGCGACGTTCGATCCCGGCGCGGTCGAGGCCATGGCCGCGGCCATCGGGCAGAGCCTGCGCGCGGCCGGGGTGCACCAGGGCCTGGCCCCGGTCCTCGACGTCGTGCGCGACCCCCGGTGGGGCCGGACCGAGGAGACCATGGGGGAGGACCCGTACCTGGCCGGCGTGCTCGGCACCGCGTACGTGCGCGGCCTGCAGTCCGCCGGGGTGCACGCCACGCTCAAGCACTTCGCCGGGTACTCCGCGTCCCGGGCGGGCCGCAACCTCGCGCCGGCGGACATCGGGCCGCGCGCGCTCGGCGACGTGATCCTGCCGCCGTTCGAGATGGCGATCCGCGACGGTGGCGCCCGCAGCGTCATGGCCGCCTACACCAGCCTCGACAACGTGCCGTCCTCGGCCGACGCCGGGCTGCTGACCAGGACCCTGCGCGAGGAGTTCGGGTTCGACGGCGTGGTGGTCGCGGACTACTTCGGGATCGCGTTCCTGCACAAGCTGCACCGGGTGGCGGGCTCGCCCGCGGACGCGGGCGCGCTGGCCCTGGCCGCCGGCATCGACGTGGAACTGCCGCACGTGCACTGCTACGGCCCGGCCCTGGCCGGGGCGGTCCGGGCCGGCCAGGTGCCCGAGGCGCTGGTCGACCGCGCGGCCGCCCGGGTGCTGCGCCAGAAGCTCGACCTGGGCCTGCTCGACCCGGACTGGTCGCCGGAGCCGCCCGGGGGCGGCCCGGCCGACCTGGACCCGCCCGCTCACCGCGCCCTGGCCCGCCAGATCGCGGAAGAATCGGTGGTGCTGCTGGCTAACGACGGCCCGGCGCTGCCGGTCGGCCCGGCGGTGCCGGCCGGCCCAGCGGTGCCGGCCGGCCCGGTGGCCCGGCTCGCCGTGGTGGGACCGCTGGCCGACGACCCGCTGGCATTCTTCGGCTGCTACACCTTCCCCCGGCACGTCGGGACCCGCCACCCCGGCCAGGGCCCCGGAATGACCGTGGCGCCGCTGCTGGCCGCTTTGCGCGAGGAGTTCCCCGGCGCCGCGTTGACCCACGCGCGGGGCTGCGACGTGCGCTCGGCCGACCGGTCGGGGTTCGCTGCGGCAGTGGCTTGTGCCCGGGCGGCCGACGTGGTCATCGTGGCTATCGGGGACGAGGCCGGGCTGTTCGGCCGGGGCACCTCGGGGGAGGGCTGCGACGCGGTCGACCTGCGCCTGCCCGGCGTGCAGGAAGACCTGGCCGCGGCCCTGCTCCAGGCCGGGCCGCCGGTGGTGCTGGTCGTGGTCAGCGGCCGTCCGTACGCGCTGGGCCCGCTGGCGGACGGGGCCGCCGCCATCGTCCAGGCGTTCTTCCCCGGCGAGGAGGGCGCGGGCGCGATCGCGGGCGTGCTGTCCGGGCGGGTCGTGCCGAGCGGCAAGCTGCCGGTCGAGGTGCCGTACTCGCCCGGCGCGCAGCCGTCGGGCTACCTGCGCCCCCCGCTGGCCGGCCGGACCGAGGTGAGCTCGGTCGACCCCACCCCGCTGTTCCCGTTCGGCCATGGCCTGTCCTACACCAGCTTCGAGTACTCCGACCTGTCGATCCGGCCTGTGGGGGAGCCAGTGGCGGGTGACGCCGGGGCCGGTGACGGTGCGGCGGGCGATGGTACGGGCGGGCCGGTGATCGGAACCGACGGCATGGCCGAGATCGCCTGCACGGTCCGCAACACGGGCGAGCGGGCCGGCACCGAGGTCGTCCAGCTCTACCTGGGCGACCCGGTGGCCCAGGTCGTCCGGCCGGTCCGGTTCCTGGCCGGCTTCGCCCGGGTGCCGCTCGAACCGGGGCAGGCCCGCCGCGTCGTATTCACGCTGCACGCCGACCGGACCGCGTTCTGCGGCCGGTCCGGTGCCCGGGTCGTGGAACCCGGCCTGATCGAGGTCCAGGTGGGCTCCTCGTCGGCCGACGCCCGGCTCACCGGCGCACTGACCCTGCACGGCCCCGAGCGCACCCCCGGCCCCGCCCGCGTCCTGACCACCCCGGTCACGACGCACGACCTCTGACCTCCGCGCCTGCTTCGTAACCGGCATCAGGAACGGCATGCAAGAGGCCAGGAGTTCGAATATTGCGGATTGTGCCCGGCTTCCAGTTCCATGCTTTTGAGTGGCGTATGTCCAGCCAGGTGGGGTTGCGGGATTCGAGGGCCAGAAGCCAGCGGGTGGCTTCTGGTGCCACGGTCTGGTTGATCCAACGGCGGATGGCAGCCCGGTTCCCGGATGGGACCGCCCATGAGTTCCGAGCAGTTCCGGCTCGGTAGGCGTGGCCTTGGTCGTGCGGGCGGGCTATGGCTTTCCGGATGGGAGGCTCGGGCCGAAATGTTGTAAGGGGGGAACGGTTACTGTCGGTCCTTGACCGAGTGAACGAGCGACGATGGAGGTTCAGCATGGATGTCGGGATCGGCCTTCCGAACGCAGTTCCGGACACGGAAGGCAGGACTCTGGTCGACTGGGCCCGGCGGGCTGACGAGGCTGGCTTCAGCACTCTCGGCACGATCGGCCGGCTCGTGTACCCGAACTACGAGGAGCTGATCGCGCTGGCCGCGGCGGCCGCGGTCACCAGCCGGATCCGGCTGACGACGTCGATCCTGCTGGCGCCGCTGCACACGAACACGGCGCTGTTCGCC
>DATAVV010000215.1:0-41868 GCA_036267555.1 Streptosporangiaceae bacterium
ACGTGGAAGGACTGCCCGTTGACTCCCGCTTACGTGACTCGCACCGCCGCGTCCGCCCAGCTCACGGTCGGCGCACGGTGAGCGTGGCCGGCGTGGCCGTGGTCACCGGCGCCAGCCGCGGCGTGGGCCGCGGCGTCGCGACCGCCCTGGGTGCCCACGGCTACACCGTGTACGTGACCGGCCGGACGCAGCGCCCGGGCGGGGCGCCAGGGGACGGCTCGGTCCAGGACACCGCCGCGGCGGTGACCGCGGCCGGCGGCCGGGGCGTGGCGGTGCGCGTCGACCACCGCCACGACGACCAGGCCGCGGCGCTCTTCGAGCGAGTGGGCCGGGAAGAAGGCCGGCTTGACCTGCTCGTCAGTAACGCGGCCCTGATCGGCGACGAGCTGCTGAGCGCGGTACCGTTCTGGGAGAAACCGCTGGCCGCGAGCACCGACCTGCTCGAAGTCGGGCTGCGCAGCAGCCTCGTCGCCAGCTACTACGCGGCGCCGCTGCTGGTCCAGGCGGGCGGGGGACTGGTGGTGTTCACCTCGGCCCCGGGGGCCGTGCGCTACCAGTACGGCGCGGCCTACGGCGCGCACAAGGCGGCCCTGGATAAATTCGCCGCCGACATGGCCGTCGACTTCCGGCCGTTCGGCGTCACCGCGGTGTCACTGTGGCTGGGCGCGGTGCTAACCGAACGGCTGCGGCAGATCATCGGCCAGGATCCCGGGCTCGGCTACCTCAACGACATCGCGGAAACGCCGGAGTTCGCCGGGCACGTCATCGCCGCGCTGGCCGCCGACCCGGATGTCCTCGCGGTCAGCGGGCGCACGCTCATCGGCGCGGAAGTGGCGCGACAGTACGGGATCAGCGACCGCGGTGGCCGGCAACCGCCCTCGGTCCGCGAGCTGATGCACGTGGAGCCAGCCAGTGACCCCCCAGGGCCAGTGACCCCCCAGGGAAAGGAAGCGGCGATGACCGAGGACCAGCTGCAGCAGCTGCTGCGGGACGTCCAGTACCTCAAGGACCGGCAAGCGATCCTGGACGTGATCATGCGGCACGCCCGCGGCCACGACCGGCATGACACCGAGCTGATGAACAGCTGCTTCTGGGCCGACGGGGTCGACGAGCACGGCCAGTTCGTCACCCCGGGACCCCAGTACGGCCAGTGGGCGAACCAGAGCCACGCGGGCGGCTACTTCCTGCACATGCACAACATCACCAACCACACGTGCGAGATCGACGGCGCCACGGCGCACTGCGAGACCTACGTGATCGGAGCACTGCTGCCCCGGCCGGCCCCGGGCCGGGCCAAGTTCGTCAGCGGCCGCTACCTCGACCGGCTGGAGAAACGAGACGGGGAGTGGAAGATCCTGGTTCGCCGCACGACGATCGAGGTGGAAGTCGAGGGGGACTCCAAGTGGCCGGAGAACGCGATCAGCGAGACGTTCCCCAAGGGCGCCTGGGACACCGGAGACCTTTCCTACGCCCGCCCGCTGCGGCTTGAGTCCCCGTCCCTCCTCTGGGACGGCAGGCCTCGCTGAGGTGGACTCACCGCGATTCCACCCCGCGCACGACGGTGGCCAGGAAGTTGTCGAGGATCTCGGCCCGCGCCGCCCGGGGCGAGTCGTGGCTGGTGATCAGCATCGCGTACAGCCCGACCATGAAGAACTGGGCGGTGTGCAGCGCGTCCGCGCCGGCGTAGACCTCGTCCCGCTCCCGCGCCCGCTGGACGACCGCGACCAGGACCGTGATGATCGGGTACTCCGCCCACTGGTCGGCCCCGGGCAGCAGGGCCGGCCGCCGCGGCGAGAAGTGCAGCCCGAGCATCTCACGGAACAGCGTCTTTCCGACCCGCCGCTCCATCGCCGTGACCAGCCGGACGACTTCAGCCAGGGCGGCCGGGAGGAAGCCCGGGCCGGCGGGGGCGGCGTCGCCGCGGGCTTCCAGCTGGACCAGGAACTTCGACAGCTGTGCGACCACCCGGGCCTCTTCGCTGCGCTCGAGCTCCGCGACGACGTGCTCCTTGGTCGGGAAGTGGAAGTAGAACGTGCCCCGGGCCACGCCCGCCGCGGCGGCGATGGCGCCGACGTCGGCATCGGCCAGGCCGGCCCGCTTGAACTCGGTCAGCGCCGCCGTGTAGACCCTCTTCCTGGTCTGCTGGCGCTGTACCTCCCGGCCACCGGCCTGCGCCCGTTCACTGCGCTTGTCTCCCACTGGCGGCATACCGCTCCGTTCGCATTCCCGGTAACTGACATCTGTCACTGACTATATTCAGTGACAGATGTCAGTTACGTCTTGTCCCGCGCGATGGTGCGGTTTATACAGGAGGGTAATGGCTCATCCGGCGACGGAAGGCACACGACGTGGACTCTGGCGATCTTTACTGGGACCCGTACGACACCCGCTTCGCGGACAACCCGTGGCCGGTCTTCAACCGGATCCGCGAGCAGGCCCCGTTGTACTACAACGAGCCGCATGACTTCTACGCGCTCAGCCGGTACGCGGACGTGGAACGGGCGCTGACGGACTGGGAGACGTACTCCTCCACCAGGGGCGACATCCTGGAACTGATCAAGGCGAACATCGAGATGCCGCCGGGCACGCTCATCATGGAGGACCCGCCGGCCCACAACATCCACCGGCAGCTGCTGGCCGGGGTGTTCTCGCCCCGGCGGATCCGTGACCTGGAGCCGCTGGTCCGGGAGTACTGCGTCCGCTGCCTCGACCCCCTGGTGGGCGAGTGCCGGTTCGACCTCATCGAGAAGCTCGGGCTGGAGATGCCGATGCGGGTCATCGGCATGCTGATGGGCATCCCTGAGGACAGCCAGGCGGTCTTCCGTGATCGGTCCAACGCGCACATAACCGCCGACGACGGCAAGATGGAGGTCGGCTTCCTCAGCTACGAGGCGTTCGGTGAGTACATCGACTGGCGGACGGCGCACCCCTCCGACGACGTCATGACGGAGCTGCTCACCAAGCGGTTCGAGGACGAGAACGGCGTGACCCGCACGCTGACCCGCGACGAGATCATGACGTACGTGACGGTCTTGACGAGCGCGGGCAACGAGACCACCGGCCGGCTCATCGGCTGGATGGGCTCGACCCTGGCCCGGCATCCGCGGCAGCGCGCGGAGCTGGCCGCCGACCCGTCGCTGATCCCGGGCGCGGTCGAGGAGGTGCTGCGGCTCGAACCGCCGGGCGCGGCCATCGCCCGGTACGTCAAGAAGCCGGTGGAGCTGTACGGGCAGGTCGTTCCCGCTGGCAGCGCGATGATGCTCCTGCTCGGCGCGGCCAACCGGGACCCCGAGCGCTACGACGACCCCGAGCGGTTCGACATTCACCGCAAGAAGGGCATGCACCTGACCTTCAACGTCGGCCCGCACTACTGTCTCGGCTCGGCCCTGGCCCGCCTGGAGGGCCGCATCGCCCTGGAGGAACTGCTGCGGCGCTGGCCCTCGTGGGAGGTCGACTGGGACGAGGCCAAGTTCCAGCAGACATCGACCGTGCGCGGCTGGGAGCGGCTACCGCTCCTGGTCGGATAGTCGGATAGGAGGCAATCCAATGACAGGAAGAGCAGCGGGCAAGGTCGCCTTCATCACCGGCGCCGCGCGCGGCCAGGGCCGCAGTCACGCGGTGCGGCTGGCGGAGGAGGGCGCCGACATCATCGCCCTCGACATCTGCCACGATGTCGACGGCGCGCTCCCCATGGCCACCCCCGACGACCTGGCCGAGACGGTCAAGCTGGTGGAGGCGCAGGACCGGCGCATCATCGCGGCCCAGGCCGACGTGCGCGACTTCGACGCGGTCAAGGCACTCGTCGACCAGGGTGTCGCGGAGCTTGGCCGGCTGGACATCGTCGTCGCCAACGCCGGGATCGCGAGCATGGGCGACCCGGTCGAGTCGATGCCGTCAGAAAACTGGACGCACACCATCGACATCAACCTGACCGGCCCGTGGCACACCGCCAGGGCCGCCATCCCGCACCTGCTGGCGGGCGGCCGGGGCGGCTCGATCGTGCTGACCAGCTCGGTCGGTGGGATGAAGGCGCTGCCGAACATGAGTCACTACATCGCGGCCAAGCACGGCGTGGTCGGGCTGATGCGGTCGCTGGCGGTCGAGCTCGGCCCGCACGGCATCCGGGTCAACTCCGTCCACCCGACCAACGTGAGCACGCCCATGTTCATGAACGAGGGCGCCTTCCGCCTCTTCCGCCCCGACCTGGAGCACCCGGGTCCTGACGACATGGCCCCGGTCGCGCAGATGATGCATGTCCTGCCGATCGGCTGGGTCGAGCCGGAGGACATCAGCAACGCCATCGTCTTCCTGTCCTCCGACGAGGCCCGCTACATCACCGGCGTTACCCTGCCCGTCGACGGCGGCGCGCTGCTGAAGTAAGCGGGTCATGGCGGCGGCAGTTACCCGGTTTCGCCCCCGGCCGCGATGAGCTCGAGGATGCGCGCCGGGGGCAGGTGCTGCTCGTAGATCCGCACGCCAAACGGTGCGAGCGCGTCCTCGATCGCGTTCACCACCGTCGGCGGGGCGACGATCATGCCGCCCTCGCCCACGCCGCGGAAGTTGACGTCAGGGTCGAGCGGCACCGTCTCCAGGTGCTCGATCTCGATCCGGGGAATCTCGCACGCCGTCGGCAGCAGGTAGTCCATGAACGTGCCCGACTGGTAGTTGCCGTCCTGGTCATAGGCCGACCGCTCGAGCAGCACGGCGCCGATGCCCTGGGCGACCCCGCCGCGGATCTGCCCCTCGACGACCGCGGGGTTGATCAGCTCGCCGCAGTCCTCGGCCACCATGTACCGCTCGACCCGCACGATTCCCGTTTCCACGCCGACCTCGACGATGGCGCAGTGGCTGCCGCCGGACCAGCCGCTCTCGCCGCCGTCGAAGGATGCCTCGACTTCGAGCTCATCGGCCGCGGCCCCGAAGAGACCGGACGCGGCCCGCCGGGCGACCTCGGCGACCGTGACGGCACTGTCGGGGTCGCCCCGCACCACGACCTGACCGCCGGCGATATGGAGGTCAACGGCGCTGGCCTCCATGAGGAGCGCCGCGAAGTCGAGCACCTTGGCCTTGAGCTGCCGGGCGCCGTGCAGCGTCACGCCGCCGGCCATGGTGGCCGACCGGCTGCCGCCCGTCATGGCGGCCGGCACCAGGTCGCTGTCCCCGACGACCACCCGCACCTGCTCGAACGGCACCCCGAATTCGTCCGCCGCGATCTGCGCCAGCGTGGTCTGGTGACCTTGCCCGTGCGGCATCTGGCCGGTGAACAAGGTCAGCACGCCGTCGCCGGCCAGCCGCAGCCGCATCGACTCGGTGCCCATCACGCTGGGTGCCCCGGGCATCCGCGGGCCGGGGGCGGGCTCGATGAAGGTGGCCACGCCGATGCCCAGGTAACGGCCGCGAGCGCGTTCGGCCGCCTGCCGGCGGCGGAAGGCGGGGAAGTCGGCCATCCGGGCGACCAGCTCAAGCGATTCCCGGGTGGTGACTCCGATCAGGGGACGCCCGGTGACCATCATGAAGGGCGGGCTGGTGCGCGGGGCGACGTTACGCAGCCTGATCTCGAGCGGGTCGAGGCCAAGGTCCCGGGCCAGCAAGTCGAGTACCCGCTCCCGGACGAACGTCTCCGACGCCCACGGGCCGCGGTAGGAGATGTAGGAAGCCTTGTTGGTGGTGACCGCGGTCGACTCGAAACCCAGGGCCGGCAGCGTGTACGGACCTGGCAGCATCATCTGGATGGTGGCCGGGACGATCCCGGCCGCCACCGGGTACGCGCCGGTGTCGATCACCATCGCCACGTCCAGGCCGAGCAGGTCGCCGTCACCGCTGACGGCCGCGCGCACGTCGAAGCTCTCCTCGCGCGCCTGCCCGGACGCGGTGAGGTGCTCGCTCCGGTCCTCGATCCACTTGACCGGCCGGCCGAGCGCGCGCGCCGCGGCCGCGACCGCGAGTTCCTCCCGGGAGGCGCCCATCTTCAAGCCGAACGAGCCGCCGATGTCTCCGGCCAGGACCCGCACCTGCTCCGGCTCCAGGCCGAGGCAGGCGGCGATGCCGTTCCTGGCGACATGCACGCCCTGGGTGGCCACGTGCACGGTCAGCTGACCCGAGCCGGCCCCGGGGCTGACCACGATCCCGCGCCCCTCCATCGGCACGTTCTGGTGGCGGTGCACGTCGAGGTGGAACTCGGCGATCCGGTCAGCCGCCGCGAACGCCCCCGGCACATCGCCGAGCTCGGTGCGCCGGCGCGGGACGATGATGTTGCTGCCCAGATCGGCGAACACCGGCGGGCTGCCCGGGTCAAGCGCGGAAGCCGCGTCGGCCACCGCCGGCAGGTCCGCGTAGTCGATCTCGACCAGCTCGCAGCCGTCCTCGGCCAGGTAACGGCTCTCGGCGATCACCACCGCCACCGGGTCGCCCACGAAACGCACCTTGTCCGTCGCCAGCAGGCTGTAGTCGGGTCCGCTGCCGCCGAGGCCGATGAACGTGACCATCGGGTCGGGCCCCCGGACCGTCATCGTGTCCAGGTCCGCCCCGGTCAGCACCGCGACGACGCCAGGCAGGGCGCGAGCGGCGGAGACGTCGACCGCGAGCACGCGTCCGTGGGCCAGCGGTGAGCGGACGAACGCCGCGTGCAGCATCCCCGGCAGCTTGACGTCGTCGATGTAGCGCCCGGAGCCGGTCAGGATGCGGGGATCCTCCGAGCGCTTGACGCTGGTGCCGGTGTAGCGCTGGGCTGCGATCTGCGTCATCGTGGCTCCCTCGATCAGTGCTGGCTTCGCTGCACGGCGAGCAGAACGCCGTCGATGATGCCCTGGTAACCGGTGCAGCGGCAGATGTTGCCTGACAGTGCTTCGCGTACCTCCGGCTCGCGGGCGTCCGGATGGGTGCGGAGGAAGGCGGTGGCCTGCATGACAAACCCGGGTGTGCAGAAGCCGCACTGGAAGCCGTGCGAGTCCTGCAGCGCCTGCTGCAGCGGGCCGAGGCCGCCGCCGGACGCGACCCCCTCGATCGTGGTCACCTCGCGGCCGGCGGCCTGAACCGCCAGCATCAGGCACGAGCGCACCGTCCGGCCGTCCACGATGACCGTGCACGAACCGCACACCCCGTGCTCGCAGCCGACGTGGGTTCCGGTCAGCTCGAGGTCATCGCGCAGGAAGTCGGCCAGCGTCCGGCGCGGCTCGACCGAGCCACCGCGCCGGACGCCGTTCACCGTCACGGCGATCTCCACTTTCCTTCACTGCCTCTCGTAGACGTTGTCCGCGGCCGCGCGCAGCCCGCGGCGGACCAGTACGGCCGCGACCTTCTGGCGGTATTCCGACGACCCGTGCAGGTCGGCGGGCGGCTCGATAGCGGCCGTCGCCCGCCGCGCGGCCGCGGCGAACAGCTCGGCCGACGGCTCCTCGCCGACCAGGAGCGCTTCCGCTTCCGCGGCCCGGACCGGCACGTCGGCAATCCCGGAGAACGCCAGCCGGGCATCGCTGATCGCGCCGTCGGCCAGCGTCAGCGACACCGCCAGCCCAACCATGGCGAAGTCGCCGTGACGCCGGGAGACCTCCTGGAAGGCGGCCCCGCTGTCCGGCCCCGCCACCGGGAACCACACTTCAACGAGGATCTCGTCGGGACGGCGGGACGTCGACAAGTACCCTTCGAACCAGTCCGCCGCCGGGATCACCCGTTCCCCGGACCGGCTCCGCACCACGAACTCGGCCTCGAGGGCCCGCGCGACCGCCGGCAGCTCGGCCGCCGGATCGGCGTGCGCCAGGCTGCCCCCGATGGTCCCGCGGCTGCGGATCGCCTCGTGCCCGATCAGCGGCAAAGCGGCCGCGAGCAACGGCACGGCCGCGCTGACCGTCGCGGATTCCTCCGCCATGTACTCGCGTGTCATCGCGCCGATGACCACCCGGTCGTCCGTCACCGAAACCCCGGCCAGCTCGTCCAGGCCGTTGATGTCGATCAGGACGGCCGGGCGGGCTAGCCGGAGCGCCAGCAACGGCACCAGGCTCTGGCCGCCGGCCAGGACGTTCGCCTCGTCCTGGTAATCGGCCAGCAGGTCGACCGCCTCGGCCACGGTCGCGGGCGCTTCGTACGCAAACTGCGGCAGCTTCATCGTGGCCGCCCGGCGCTACCGAGGCCTGCCCAGGACCGGAATGATCTGCGGCAGGTCGACCGTGGTCCGGATGCCGGGCGGGTCGGCACAGACGTAGGGAACCGCGTTGACCGCGCGGTTGGCCGTGTAGCCCGGGGTCATCTCGCCCGCCAGTCCCTCTGGGATCGCGAATTTGATGTCGATGTCCAGCGGGGCGTCCCCGTCGACCTGGACCCGCCAGCCGTTTCCGCGGACCTCCCAGGCCGGCTCCAGGTCCGCCGAGCAGTACCAGGTCGCGATGAACTTCACCAGCGGCTGGCCGGCGTGCAGGCCGGTCACGATCGTCCGCATCCCGGCCACCGTGCCCGCGTCAAGCGTGCCGGCCGCGATCGTGAGCTTCTCCGGGGTGACCGCCACCTCTCCGGTCGAGGTGACCGAGTCGAGCGGCCGGCCGACCGCCTCGGCCAGCAGGCGCATGGACGGGCCGAACGAGGAGGCGCCGAAGGCGAACCGCTCCGGCGGGAAGTCCGCTACCGGGTGCCCGAAGCCCATCAGGTTGAACAGCATGTCCGGCGAGTCGCGGCTGGACACGTCGGCGTACTCGTTGACCGTCAGGGAGTCGAGGCGGCGCTGGATCGACGCCAGCACCAGCGGGATCGCTTCGGTGATGAAGCCGGGGCTCGAACCGGTGCTGTGAATGGAGGCGCCGCTGGCGGCGCAGACCCGCTCTACCCGTTCCCGGTCGGCCGGCGGCATGCTGCCCGGGTGATAAAAGTCCCCGCACGTGGTGACGATGTTCGCGCCGGTGGCGAGGATCGCGCAGACCTGGTCCACGTCGCAGGCGGCGGGCATGTAGATCACGCAGTCGGGGTCGAGGGCGAGGATCTCGTCGATGTCAGAGCTGGCGGTCACCCCGGTCGGCGGCAGGCCGCACAGGTCGCCGGCGTCCCGGCCGGCCTTGGCAGCCGAGGTGACGTACACCCCGGCCAGCGTGAGCCCGGGGTGCTCGATGATGTGGCGCAGCGAGCGGCGGCCGATGTTGCCGGTCGCCCATTGCACAACGCGTAGTCCGGTCACGGTTTGTTCCCTTCGTTGGGCAGGTCAGTACAGGCCGCCGTCGACCCGGATGAGTGAGCCGGTGGTGTAGCTGGAGGCGGCCGAGGCCAGGTAGAGCGCGGTGGTCACCACCTCGCCGGGGTCGCCCGCCCGCCCGGCCGCGTTCTTCCAGGTGCGCGCGCTCTCTTCCGGCCAGTGCTTCGAGATGTCGGTCAGGAACGGCCCGGCCGAGAGCGTGTTGACCCGCACTCTGGGTGCGTACTCGCGGGCGAAGACGGTGGTGAGCGCGTTCAGCGCCGCCTTGGCCCCCGCATAGGGCCCGTACCGGGGGGCCGGGAACAGGGCGCCGCTTGAGGAGACGTTGATGATCGAGCCGCCGTCCCCGTCGTACATCCGCTGGCCGACCAGCGCGGTCAGCCGGAACGGGCCCTTGAAGTTCACCCCGATCACCTTGTCGAACAGTTCCTCCGAGGTGTCGGCCGAGGACGGTGCAAGCGGGGACATGCCCGCGTTGTTGACCAGCACGTCCACCCGGCCGAAGTACGCGTACGCGCGCTCGGTGAGCTCGTCGCACTCGCCCCAGTGGCCGACGTGGCAGGCGACCGGCAGCGCCCGCCGCCCGGTGGCCTCGATCTCCTCGGCCAGCGTCTTGCAGTTGTCCAGCTTGCGGCTGGCGATCACGACGTCGGCGCCCGCGGCGGCGAAGGCGAGCACCATCTCCCGCCCGAGCCCGCGGCTGCCCCCGGTGACCAGAGCGACCTTGCCGGTCAGGTCGAACAGCGCCGCCGGGCCGGCCGCCGCGTCGCTCACAGGCCGTACTCCTCGAGGACGGGCGCGTACCGGGCCCGGGCCGCGGCCCGTCGGGTGGGGATGTGCTCGGTGGGGAACAGGCCGGGGGCCGGCGCGTAGCCGCGCAGCGTCTGCTTGGCCACGGCCGCCTTGTGCACCTCGGTCGGCCCGTCGGCCAGCGCGAGCTGCGGCGCGTAGGACCACCAGGGGCCGAGCGGTGTCTCCGAGGTGGTCCCGAGCGACCCGTGCAGCTGAACCGCCCGCTGCAGGATGTCGTGCAGCACCTGGGCCAGCGCCACCTTGCACATCGCGATGTGCGTGCGCGCGGCGCCGTGCGGCTGGTGGTCGATGATCCACGCGGTCTGCAGTACCAGCAGCCGGTACTGCGTGAGCTGGATCGCCGAGTCGGCGATGAACCCCTGCACGAACTGGTGCTCGGCCAGCTGCTTGCCCTGCGTGCGGCGGGACAGCGCGCGCTCGCACATCATGTCGAACGCCCGCTGGCACTTGCCTACCACCCGCATGGCATGGTGCACCCGGCCGCCGCCGAGCCGGGACTGTGCCACCTTGAAGCCCTCGCCCGGGGCGCCGAGCATCGCGTCAAGCGGCACCCGGACCTGGTTGTAGCGGATGTAGGCATGGGTGCCCTCGTCCAGGTCGTCGCGCTCGTTCGTCGTCGCGACGTTGCGGATGATCTCGATGCCGGGCGTCTCGGCCGGCACGATGAACATCGACATCCGCTCGTACGGCTTGGCGTCCGGGTCGGTGACCGCCATGACGATGAGGAACGACGCGTAGCGGGCGTTGGAGGAGAACCACTTCTCGCCCTCGATCACCCACGCGTCGCCGTCCCTGGTCGCCCGGCACACGAACTCCTTAGGGTCGGCGCCGGCCTGCGGCTCGGTCATCGAGAAGGACGACACGATGGTGCCGTCCAGCAGCGGCTGCAGGTAGCGCTTTTTCTGCTCTTCCGTGCCGTACAGGGCCAGGATCTCGGCGTTGCCAGTGTCGGGGGCGGCGGTGCCGAACACCGTCGGTGCCCAGGTCGAGCGGCCGAGGATCTCGTTCATCAGCGCCAGCTTGAGCTGCCCGAAGCCCTGCCCGCCCAGCTCCGGGCCGAGGTGGCAGGCCCACAGGCCCTGCTCCTTCACCTTCTCCCGCAGCGGCGCCAGGATGGCCCGGGACGCCTTGTTGTGCACGTCGTAGGGATCACCCGGATGAGGGAACAGCAGGTCGAGGGCTTCACACTCGTCGCGCACGAACGCGGCCATCCAGTCAAGCTTCTCCTGGAACTCCGGCTCGGTGAAGAACTCCCACATGCGCGGCTCCTGGCCTGGTGTCAGTGAATAGTTAACTGAATAATAGAAGATAGTGGTATTGCTGACCAGACACTGACCAGATTGAGGTGAGCGCGGATGGCCGCCAGCCCGGCCGAAGAAAGACTGCTGGCTCAGCTGCGGGCCCGGGTAGCGCAGCGCGTGCCCGACTGGCGTCCCGGGGCGCGAGTCCGCGGGCTCTCGCCGCTGACCGGCGGTACGTCCAGCCTGACTTTCCTGGTCGAGCTGGCGGGCGTCGACGCGGGGGAGACCCCCGTGGTGCTCAAGGTGGCACCACCCGGGCTTCCCCCGCTGCGCAACCGGGACGTGCTGCGTCAGGCCAGGCTGCAGCGCGCGGTCCAGGGGGCCGGGCGGCAGCTAGCCCCGGACGTGCTCTTCTCCGACCCGGGCGACCCGCCGGACGTCCCGCCGTTCATGGCGATGAACCTGGTCCCCGGGGAGTGCGTGGAGCCGGTGCTGAGCGATGACGCGGAGCGGCCGCTGGCCGGGGAGGTGCGGGCCCGGTTCTTCGACGCCGTGCAGGTGCTGGCTCAGCTGCACGCCATCGTCCCGGCCGAGGCCGGCCTGGCCGGCGAGCCGGCCATCGCGCTCGGCGACGAGGTAGACCGGTGGACCCGCGCCCTCGCGACCCTGCCAGCGGACATGGCGGGTGATTACGAGCGGGCCGCCAAGGCGCTGCGGGCGAGCCTGCCCGCGCCCCTGCCGCCCGCCGTCAACCACGGCGACTACCGGCTGGGCAACACCCTGTGCGCGGGCGGCCGGATCAACGCGGTCATCGACTGGGAGATCTGGTCGGTGGGCGACCCGCGCATCGACCTGGCCTGGCTGACCTACTTCACCGACGACGCCGGGCACCCGGCGGTCGCCCCCGGCACGGTGGCAGGCACCCCGGACGGCCGGGAGGTCGTCCGGGCCTACGAGGACGCGGCGGGCCGTCCGGTGGCCGAGCTGGGCTGGTTCGACGCGCTCACCCGCTACAAGGAGGCTGCCGCGACCGGGCTGCTGCTCAAGCGGGCGGAGAAACTCGGCCGTCCGGTCAAGGAATCGATGACCCGGATGCGGCCGGAGCTGCCCCGGCTGGTCCAGGACGCCACCCGCATCGTGAGCGGCTGACGCGCACCCGGTTGAAAGGAGGCAGATCCGGTGCACCCGCGAGTTTCTGTCAGCGGACTGTGCTTTCCCGAGCTGTCCGCGACCGAGGCCATCGAGGCCGTCGCCTGGCTCGGCGCCGGCTGCACGTCGGTAACCGGGGCCAAGGCCCGCTCGGCCGGGGCGGGGGCGGTCGTCGCGGCCAGCAGGCGGCACCGCGTCACGATCGCCGCCGCGACCGGCGCGCTCGGCCTCGACCTGTCATCGCCGCAGGCGGCCGACGCGTCGCAGCGGCGCGCGCGGGCGGACATCGACCTGGCGGCGGCGGTCGGGGCCGGCGTGATGTACGGATTGACCGGCCCGCGCACCTCGGCCAGCTGGGACGCGTGCGCGGACGCCTACGCCAACGCAGCCACCGAGCTGGCCGCCTACGCGGCCGGCCGCGATGTGGCCCTCGCCATCGAGCCGACCAGCTGGCTGTATGCCGACCTGACGTTCGTCCACACGTTCCGCGACGCGCTGCTGCTCGCCCCCCGGGCCGGCCTGGGCATCTGCCTTGACCTGTTCCACGTCTGGACCGAGGCCAGCCTGCAGGCGGACATCGGCGGGCAGGCCGGCCTGATCGCGCACGTGCAGCTCAGTGACATGACCAGGGGAGCCAGGTCGCTGCCGTGCCGTACGGTCCCCGGTGACGGGGACGTGCCGCTGGCGGCCGTCGTGGGATGGCTGCTCGACGCCGGCTACCCCGGGGTTTTCGACTGCGAGCTCAACGGGCCGGCGATCGACGCCATCGGCCATCGCACGGCCGCCGCGCGGGCGGTCGGCTGGCTGGACAAGCTGCTGGCGGAACTCGGGGCGTGACCGCGGCGCCCGGTCCCGGCGCCGATCACGCCAGCGCGAGCGGTCCCCGCCGTACCACCTCGATCAGCAGGCCGGGGTCGACCCCGAGCTCGGCCGCTTGCTCCTGGCAGGCCGCCACGTCCTTCTTCATGAAAGGGCCGATCCGGGTGGCGAACGACGCCATGTCGCTCCCCGCCGCGGCCCGGCGGCTCACCTGGCTGCCGCCGCTCATGTGCTCGAGCGCGCCGAGCAGGTCGCCGGGAGCCACCCCGATCGCCTCGCCGAGCCGCACCGCCTCGGCCACCAGCTGAGCGTTGGCGGCGAACAGCAGGTTGTTGACCAGCTTGACCGCCAGCGCGGTGCCAAGATCACCCAGCTCGATGACCGGGTCGGCGTAGGCGCCGACCACGGCGGCGGCCCGCTCCCGCGCCGCGGGCGCGCCGCCGAGCAGGACGGTCAGCTGGCCGGCCGCGATCTCGTGCGGTCCCCCGCTCACCGGCGCGTCCACCACCTGGATCCCGGGGAACTGGCCGGCTATCGTCCGCAGCGTCGAGTCCCGCCCGGTGACGTGCGAGGCGAGCACGGCGCCGTCGGGCAGGGCGCCGCCCAGCGTCCCGGCGACCTCGACCAGCTGCGCGTCGCTGAACAGGCAGACCAGGAGCACGTCGACGCCCGCGGCCGCCTCGGCCAGCTCGGCCGTGGGCCGGACGCCGAGTCCGGTCAGGGTCTCCTTGACCTCGTCCCGCCGGGCGAAGACCACCAGGTCGTGCCCGGCCGCGGCGAGCCGCTCGACCATCGGCAGGCCCATCCGCCCGGCCCCGACAAACCCGACCCGCGAGGAACCCACCGCTGCCTCCTGTTGCCCGATGCCGATCTGTCCATACTAGATTATTTAGTTATACGATTGCTGGCAAGCTTGGTGGTGCCGCTACGGCCAGCGGCACCTCCAAGCGCTAACGGCGCCTGGAGGCCCGATGTCCCCTGCTGCTGAAGTACCCGGGCCGCGCCCGCCCGAGGGCGACTGGCTGGGAACGCCCTACCTGCGGTTCGAGCGGAAGCCCCCCTTCGCCCGGCTGACCGTGGACCGCCCGGAGGCCAGGAACGCGCTCACCCAGGCGATGTACTTCGGCATCCGCTACGCGGTCCGCCTGGTCGACGCCGACCCGGACCTGGCGGGCCTGCTGATCACCGGCACCGGGGACGTGTTCATCCCCGGCGGCGACCTGGGTCAGCAGGTGACCGACCGGTGGGCCGACTTCAACGCGGCGCCGGGCGCGTTCGACGTGCTGCCGTTCGACGTGCTGCGGCAGAGCGTCAAGCCGGTGGTTTCCGCCGTCAACGGGATCTGCCAGGGCGGCGGCCTGCTGATCGCCATGTGCTCGGACCTCGCCGTGGTCAGCGAGCGCGCCACCTTCCGGGTGCCGGAGCTGCTTCGCGGGATCTCCGACACCTACTACGCGCAGCTGCTGGTCCGCCTGATCGGGCCGGTGCGCACCCGCGACCTGATGTTCACTGGCCGGCGCCTCGCCGCCGCCGAGGCCCTCGAGTGGGGCCTGGTCAGCCGGGTCGTCCCGCCCGGCGAGCTGATCGAGGCGGCCACCGCGGCCCTGGGCCAGATCGCCCAGACCGCGCCCGGGGCCCGCCGGGACATCAAGCGGGTACTCGACCAGTACGTCGGCCTCCAGGACCGGATCGCGTTCTTCGACAGCCTGCAGCGCGCCGAGTCCAGGGAGGGCTTCGCCGCCTTCCTGGAGAAACGCTCGCCGAGCTGGGTGCCGCCGTCGCTGCGCCGTGACGGCCCGGCCTGACCGGCCGCTAGCCATCCGGCACTAGATAAATTAGATTACTGATATCTGTGAATTAGCGAATGGATCGCGAGGAGTCATGGCCACAGCAGTCATCGTCGACATCATCCGCACCCCCTCGGGCAAGGGCAAGCCAGGCGGCGCCCTGTCCGGTGTGCACCCGGCCGCCCTGCTCGCCCAGACGCTGACGGCCCTGGTCGAGCGCAACGGCCTGGACACCGCGCTGGTCGACGACGTCATCGCCGGCTGCGTCGGGCAGATCGGCGACCAGTCGCTGAACATCGCCCGCACCGCACTGCTCACGGCCGGCTTCCCGGAGAGCGTGCCGGGCACAACGGTCGACCGGCAGTGCGGGTCCAGCCAGCAGGCGGCCCACTTCGCGGCCCAGGGGGTGATCGCCGGCGCCTACGACATCGTGATCGCCTGCGGCGTGGAATCGATGAGCCGGGTGCCGATCGGGACCTCGCGGGCGGGCCGCAACCCGCAGGAGCCGCTCGCCGGGCGATACCCGGAGGGGCTGGCCAACCAGGGGATCGGCGCCGAGCTGATCGCCGCGCGCTGGAAGCTGGAGCGCGAGGCGCTCGACGCCTACTCGGCGCGGTCCCACGCGCGGGCCGCCGAAGCCGCCGCCAGCGGCGGGTTCGACCAGGAGATCGTCCCGGTCCGGCTGCCCGACGGCAGCTCGCACACGGCCGACGAGACCGTGCGGGCCGGCACCACCGCCGAGGGACTGGCCGGGCTGAAGCCCGCCTACTTCACCGAGGCCTACGCCGAGCGCTTCCCCGAGATCACCTGGCAGGTCACCGCCGGGAGCTCCTCGCCGCTCACCGACGGCGCCTCGGCCGCACTGATCATGAGCGAGGAGAAGGCGGCCGCGCTCGGCCTGCGGCCCCGGGCCCGGTTCCACGCCTTCGCCGTCTCCGGCAGCGACCCGCTGCTGATGCTGACCGGGGTCATCCCGGCCACCGAGAAGATACTGCGGCGCAGCGGGCTGTCCATCGACGACCTCGACGCTTACGAGGTCAACGAGGCGTTCGCCCCGGTCCCGCTGGCCTGGGCCCAGGAGTTCGGCGCCGACACCGGCAAGCTCAACCCGCGCGGCGGCGCGATCGCGCTCGGCCACCCGCTCGGCGGGTCAGGCACCAAGCTGATGGCCACCCTGCTGAACTACCTGGAGGCCACCGGCGGCCGCTACGGCCTGCAGACCATGTGCGAGGGCGGCGGCATGGCCAACGCCACGATCATCGAGCGGCTGTGACCGTACGCGGAATCGAGCCAGGTAAACGGGTGGCGCTGATCGTCAACGAGATGCAGAACGCCATCGCCAACCCGTCTTACATCGACTCACCGCTGGCCAGCCAGGTGACGGCCCGCGCCATCGTGGGTCGGATCAACGCCCTGACCGCGGCGTTCCGTGCGGCGGGCGCACCGGTGATCTTCGCCACGATCGCCGCGCGCACGGCCGACTTCGACGGCTTCCCGGTCAACTGCGCGCTCGCGGCCGGTATCCGGCGCAAGGGGCACCTAGTCACGGGCACCGGGAACGCGGCCATCCACGATGACCTGAGCGTCGAGAAGTCGGACATCGTGAACCACCGCTCGCACGGCATGGCGCCGTTCACCGGCACCACCCTGGACGCCACCCTGCGCGGATACGGCATCGACGTGGTGGTGCTCTGCGGCGTCTCCACCAACATCGCCCTGCCCGGCGCGGCGACCGAGGCGGTCGCGCTTGGCTACAGCGTCGTCCTGGCCGAGGACTGCACGGCCGGCGCCACCCCTGAGACGCATCACATGCAGGTCACCATGCACCTGCCGCTGCTGGCCACCATCGCCGACGCGGAGTCGGTCATCGCCTCGCTGCGGGCGGCGTGACCGGGCTCGCCGCCCCCGGCTGGCCGGCGTCCGGCGCGGGTGGTACGGAGAGTCAACGGCGGCAATCCCCGGGTACCGAACGAGTGGTGGCCTTCGCCTCACTTCTATCGACGCGGCCGTCAGGCCGGGAGGACGCATGAGAGCAGCGCGCTGCGAGGAGTACGGCGGTCCTGAGAACGTCGTCATCCGCGATATCCCCAGCCCGGAGGTGACACCCGGGCACGTGCTGGTAGACGTGGCGGCGGCCGCGGTGAACTACCCCGACCTGCTCTTCGTCGCCAACCGGTACCAGGTGTCAGCCCCGCTGCCGTTCACGCCCGGCAGCGAGTTCGCCGGCCGGGTGGCGGCCGTGGGGGAGGGGGTGACCGGGCTGGCGGCCGGTGACCTGGTCTACGGCTCGGTCTTCACCGGCGCGATGGCCGAGCAGGTGCTGGCGCCCGCCCGCTCGGTCGCGCTGGTCCCGCCGGGCCTGTCGCTGACCGAGGCGGCCGCCTTCCGGGTGACCTACCTGACCGCGTACCACTCGCTGGTCACCGCGGGGGATGTGCGGCCGGGGCAGTGGGTGGTGGTACTCGGCGCGGCCGGCGGGGTCGGCTCGGCCACGGTCGACGTCGCGGTCCGGCTGGGCGCCCGGGTGATCGCGGCCGCGTCCTCGCCTGAGCGGCTCGAGGTCTGCGCCAAGCTGGGGGCCGAGGCCGGCATCGATTATGTACACGAGGACCTCAAGCAGCGGATCAGGGACGTCACCGGCGAGGGCGCCGACCTGGTCGTCGACCCGGTCGGTGACCGCTGGGCCGAGCCCGCGCTGCGGGCGGTCCGCTGGGGCGGGCGGTTCGTGACCGTCGGGTACGCCGGCGGGGACATCCCGTGCATCCCGCTCAACATCGTGCTGCTCAAGAACATCACCGTCCGCGGGCTCGATCTGCGAACCTGGACCGAGCGGCTGCCGGAGGAGACGGCGCGCGCCCGTCAGACGCTGACCGAGCTGGTGGCCGGGGGCCTGCGACCGGCGGTGTCGGAAGTGCACGACCTGGCCGACACCGGCCACGCGCTGCGGCGGGTGGCCGGCCGGCTGCCGACCGGCAAGGTCGTAATCCGGGTGGCCGGCTGACCGCTGCCGCGGCCCGAGCGCGACCCTGACCGCCCCGGCGGCCTGATCACCACAGCAGGAGGACACCATGGCAGAACCGGTAGTGGTCGAGCGGCGCGGCCTCGTCCAGGTCATCACGATCAGCAGGCCCGAGGTAAGGAACGCGCTCGACGGCGCCGCCGCCCGGGCGCTGGCCGCCGCGGCCGATGAACTCGACGGCGACGACGCCCTGCGGGTCGGGGTCCTCACCGGGGCAGGCGGCACGTTCTGCGCCGGGATGGACCTCAAGGCCTGGATGCGCGGCGACAAGCCGGCGATCCCGGGCCGCGGCTTCGGCGGCATCACCATCACCCCGCCGCGCAAGCCGCTCATCGCCGCGGTGGAGGGGTACGCGCTGGCCGGCGGGTTCGAGCTGATGCTGGCCTGCGACCTGGTCGTGGCGGCCGCCGGCAGCAAGTTCGGCGTGCCCGAGGTCAAGCGCTCCCTGGTCGCGGCCGGCGGCGCCGCCCTGCTGCTGCCCCGGCGGATCCCGTTCGCGGCGGCCATGGAGCTGCTGCTGACCGGCGAGCCGGTCACCGCGGCCAGGGCAGCGGAGCTCGGCCTGGTCAACCGCGTGGTGCCGGACGGCACGGCGCTCGACGGCGCGCTCGCGCTGGCCGAGGTGATCGCGGCGAACGGGCCGCTCGCGGTGGCGGCTACCAAGCAGATCGCCCGAGCCCAGGCCGACTGGACGGTGGCCGAGGGCTGGCAACGGCAGGAGGAGCTGTACAAGCCGGTGTTCGACTCGGCCGATGCCCGCGAGGGCGCGGCCGCCTTCGCCGGGAAGCGGGCTCCGGTGTGGCGTGGTATTTAATTCAAATGAGTAAACTGTTATTATTGATTAATGTCCCGGCCGCTGGTGCAGCGGCTGGCCAGGGGGCCGGCTCGTCCGGCCGTCAGGTTTCATCCGTTCAGGGAGTACAGCGAATGGCGGTTAAGTTTCGGGCTGGTCAGCAGCTGGTGAGCGCGGTCGACAGCACGGCGGTGATCGTCATCCGGGCTCCGGCCGCCGACGGCGCGCTGACCTGCGGCGGCGTGCCGATGGCGGCCCCGGACCAGCCGCCCGCGCCGGCGGAGCCCGATCCGTCGCTGATGGGCGGTACCCAGATCGGCAAGCGCTACGTCGACGAGGCCGACACCATCCAGGTGCTGTGCACCAAGGCGGGGCAGGGCACCCTGGCCCTCGACGGCCAGCCGCTGGTGATCCAGGCGGCCAAGCCGTTGCCGGCCTCGGACTGAGCGAGGATTCCCGGTGCGCCTGACGCTGCTGCTCGACATGGCCGCCGACGGGTTCGGCGATCGCGTCCTGGCCGGGCGACGGACCGGCGGGATGACCGCCGCCGAGCTGGCCAGGCGGTCCCACTCCGGTGCCGCGCTGCTGCGCGAGCGCGCGGCCGATGCCCTCGTCTACCTGGACGTCAACGGGCCCGCCTTCCCGGTCGCGCTGTTCGCGGCCGCGCGGGCGGGCGTCCCGCTGGTCCCGTTGAACTACCGGCTCGGGCCCCGGCAGCTGGACGCGCTGCTGGCCAGGCACCCGAAGGCGGTGGGGATCGCCGCCCAAGGCTCCCTGGCCTGCTTCGAACAGGCCGGCCTCGAGGCGATGACCGCCAGCGCGTGGCTGGAGCGGACCCGGGACGACAACGGCGAGGGCGGGGGCGGGGAAGCCGACGGGGGCAGCGTCGGCGACGAGGAGAACCCGGTCGCCGTGGTCATTTACACCAGCGGGACTACCTCCGAGCCCAAGGGCGTGCTGCTGCGCCACGAGAACCTGGTCTCCTACGTGCTCGGCTCGGTGGAGTTCGCCTCGGCCGGCGAGACGGAGGCGGCGCTGGTCAGCGTCCCCCCGTACCACATCGCGGCCGTCGCCAACGTGATCACCAACCTCTACGCCGGCCGTCGCACGCTGGTGCTTGAGGCATTCACCCCGGCCGAGTGGCTTCGCGCCGTCCGGGAGGAGAGGGTCACCACCGCGATGGTGGTGCCGACGATGCTGGCCCGGATCATCGACAGCGCGGAAGACCGGTCGGTGCCGACCCTGCGGTCGCTGTCCTACGGCGGTGCCCCCATGCCGGCCGCGCTGATCGAGCGGGCGCTGCGCGAGTGGGCCGGGGTCGGCTTCGTCAACGCCTATGGCCTGACCGAGACCAGCTCGACCGTGGCGCTGCTCGCCCCGGAGGACCACCGGGCCGCCGTCGAGTCGGACGACCCGGCCGTGCGGGCCCGGCTGTCCTCGGTCGGCCGGCCGCTGCCCGGGGTGGAGCTGGAGATCCGCGGCCCCGGCGGCGACGTGCTCGGCGCCGGGCAGGCGGGCCGGATCTGCGTGCGCGGCGACCAGGTGTCGGCCGAGTACGCGGGCCTGGGCCGGGCGGTCGACGACCGCGGCTTCTTCGACACCAGGGACGAGGGCTACCTCGACGCCGGCGGCTACCTGTTCGTCAGCGGCCGCGCCGACGACACGATCATCCGGGGCGGGGAGAACATCGCGCCGGCCGAGATCGAGGACGTCCTGCTGCGGCACCCGGCGGTGCTCGACGCGGTGGTGTTCGGCGTGCCCGACCAGGAGTGGGGCCAGCGGATCGAGGCCGCCGTAGTCGCCCGCCCCGAGGCCGGCGTCGACCCGGCCGAGCTGCGCGAGTTCACCCTGCGGGCGCTCCGGTCGAGCAAGACCCCGGACCGATTCTGGCTGGTCGACGCGCTGCCGCGCACCGAGACCGGCAAGCTGCGGCGCCGCGAGGTGCCCGGCCTGGTCGCCCGGCGCGAGCGCTAGCCGCCCCGGGCGGCGGCGCTCACTCGAGCAGCGTGACGAGCCGCTCGTAGTGCTCGGCGGGCGCTCCGTGCAGCAGCTCGTTGACCTTGGCCCGCCGCAGGTACAGGTGCAGGTCGTGCTCCCAGGTGAAGCCGATCCCGCCGTGCGCCTGCAGGGCCTCGCCTGCCAGCCGGGCGACGCCCTCGGTGGTGAACGCCTTGGCCACGCTGGCCGCCACCGTGGCGTCGGCGACACAAGCGTCCAGGGCCATGGCCGCGTAGTAGGTCGCCGCCCGGGCGCCCTTGAGCGTCGTCAGCATGTCGGCCACCTTGTGCTTTACCGACTGGAAGCTGCCAAGCGGCCGGCCGAACTGCTCCCGCACCTTGACGTAGCCGACCGTCATCTCCAGCAGCCGCTCGCCCACGCCGAGGGAGTCGGCCGCGCTAAGCACCGCTGCCGCGTCCGCCAGCCAGCGCAGCTCGGCCTGCCCGGCGGCGACCACGTCGGCGGGCCGGACCCGGACGTCGTCGAGGACTACGTCGTACCAGCGGCGGGTCTCGTCCAGGGTCTTCCTGGGCTCGGTCACCGTCCGCGACCGCTCGACCAGCACCAGGCGGCCGTCCGGGCCGCCCGCCGCGCCGGGTGCCGGGGTCGTGGTCACCGTCACCAGCAGCCAGTCAGCCGCCGGGGCCGCGTGGACGGCGCGGGCGCGGCCGCTGAGCACCAGGTCGTCACCGTCCGGGCGGGCGGCCACCGTCCCGTGGCTGGCCAGGCTGGCCTTGACGGAGCCGGCGGCCAGGGCGGGCAGCAGGTCCGGCCGGCCGGACCTGGCCAGGGCCAGGCCGGTCAGCGCGCTGTCCGCGAACGGGCCCGGCGCCACCGCCCGGCCAATCTCCTCGGCCACCAGGCACAGCTCGACCAGCCCCTGGCCCGCGCCGTCGTGGTCCTCGGGGACGGCGAGGCCGGTCCAGCCCAGCTCCGCGCCGCGCTGCCACAGCTTGTCGTCCACGTCCTTGCCCGAGCTCGCCAGCGACCGTACCAGCGACGGCGGGCAGCTTACGGCGAGCATGCGGCGGGACACCTCGCGCAGGGCGGCCTGTTCCTCCGTCAGCTCGAAATCCACCGAGGCTCCTTGATCACGTCGTTCGCCGGCTGGTTCACGCGTGGCGCGCGATCTCGACCGCGAGCAGCTCCTCCAGGGAATCGGCGGGCGACGCGGGCAACTCGACCCCGTGCTCCCTGGTCGGCAGCAGCACGACGGCGCTGCCGGGGGTGGTCTGCTCGCCGCGCTGGTTCCAGCAGCCAACCTCGAGATGGACCTCGTTGCGGCCGCCGGCCTTGACCTTGTCTATCACCTTGCCGCGCACCCAGGTGGTGTCGCCGATGTAGTTGAACTTGCGGTGCTGGCAGTGCAGCCGCAGCAGCCACCCGTCGTCTCCCGCCCAGTCGGTCAGCGCGTGGGTCAGCCAGGTCTCGCGCATCGCACCGTAGTCGTAGTTCATCGGGATGCCGAGTTCCTGCGCCCGGGCCGGGTCCCAGTGCAGCCGCTGCACGGTGTCGGGGATGTTGCGCGTGTTCGGCGGGTACAGGCCGGGTGCCTTCCGGCGGATCTTGCGGGCGATGCCGAACGCGCCCGGCGGCGTCAGCTGCATGCCCCAGCCCAGGTGCCAGACCACCAGGTCGGTGACCACCAGCGGGCCCTTGACCCGCGGCTGGATCTCCTCGCCGACCTCGACGTCCTCAAAGTACCTGGTGCGCGGGCCGCGGCGGGTCTCGGCGTCGTAGGCGGCGTCGATCTCGACGATCTGGTCATCGGTATAGGCGTCGAAGGTGACCGGCTGCCTGTCCGCTGACCGTTGCCCAGAGGCGTGCCGTTCCGCGTTGATCCAGGTGCCACGCTGGACGGTGACGATCTGGCCGTGGCCGTTGGCGTACAGGAAGCCGTGTGTCACGTGCGCGCTGCGGCCGCCGAAACGGCTCGGCTTGTCCGCCACGCCGACCTGGGCGCGGATGACGTGGCAGCGATCGCCGGCCGCCAGCGGCCGGTAGTACTCGAACTCCATCGCCGCCTGGTACGAGCCCAGGCCAGCGAACGGGTCACCCTTGAGCAGCTCCTTGTGCGCGGCGGTGGGCGGCGGCGCCGCGTTCTCGCCCATGCAGTAGGTGAAGTTCGGCGGCGCGACCAGGCCGCCCCAGCGGGTGTTCTTGCCGTAGGAGGGGTCGCAGTAGAGCGGGTTGTCGTCGCCGTACCCGTAGGCGAAGTGCCGGGTGGCGTCGGCCGTCACCTCGGTGATGTGGGCGGGGTTGATGCGCAGCGGAATGCCGATCCTCCGCCGCGAGCGCTCGAACGACTCGTCGGACAGGACGCCGTACCCAGGCTGTTCAGCGGTCATGTGGCTCTCCTGTCGTGGCCGTGGCCGTGGGCTCAGGGCCGGGAACCTCGGCGGCTCCCGGTGAGGTGAATCCGTCGAAGTAGTGCTCGCGGACCAGCGCGCGGCTGATCTTGAGCGACGGCGTCCGCGGCAGCTGGTCCACCACCCTGATCGCGACCGGCCGCTGGTACCTGGTCAGCCGGCTGGCGAGGTACCGCATGAGCTCCTCTTCCGTGGCCGGGCCGATCAGTGTCACCGCCACCGCGGGCACCTGGCCGAGCCTCGCGTCCGGCAGGGCGACGGCCGAGGCCTCGTCGACGGCCGGGTGCGCGGCCAGCGCGTCCTCGATCACGCTGGGCGGGATCTTGAAACCGCCCCGGTTGATCGCGTCGTCCGCCCGGCCGCGAATGAATAGAAAGGCATCGTCGTCGATGGTGGCGAGGTCGGTGGTCCGCAGCCAGGCGCCTTCCTCGCCCGGCAGCTGCCCGCCGCGCGCCTCGAGCAGGCCGGCCCGCCCGGCCGGGAGCACGGCGCCGGTATCCGGGTCGACAATGCGCAGCTCAATGCCGTGGTGGGCGCGCCCGACGCTGCCGCGCTTGCGCGGTCCCCAGTGCTTCTTGTCCTTCAGCGTCCACCCGGCGATCGCGCCCGCGAACTCGGTCGCGCCGTAGGTACCGAGCACGGGGATCCCGTAACGCTCCTCGAACTCTTCCGCCAGCTCCGGCGGCAGCGGAGCGGTGCCGGAGCCAACGGCGCGTACGCTGTCGAACGTGTTCGCCGGCACCCCGGCCTGCAGCACCATCCGCAGCGCGGTGGGTGCCAGCCGGACGTAACCCGGGCGGTGCCGGGTGACCAGCTCTGCCCACGCGCCGACCTCGAACTTTTCCAGCAGGGCGACGCTGCGGCCCTCGACCACGTGCGCGACCGTGAAGTACATGCCGCTGATATGCGCCAGCGACGCCCACAAGATGTCCGTCCGGCTGCGCAGGTGCGGCTCGTGCGCCTCGTCGAAGACGAGCCCGGCCGCGCGGAACGCCGCCGTCATCCGGTCGTAGGTCAGCTCGACCCGCTTCGGCCGCCCGGTGGTGCCGCTGGTCATCATCAGCACGGCGACGTCGCCCGGGTCCCGCAGGGACGGACTCGGCGACCACGAGACGGGCTGTGCCGCCAGGCTCCGGTCGGACCCGGTCCGCAGCGCGATTGCGCCGACCGTCTTGGACGAGGCAAGCACCGCGTCGCGGGCCCAGTCGGCGTCCTCGGCCACGATCACGTCCGGGGCCAGGTCGACGATGTCCTTCTCCAGGCCGATGTCACCCAGGTGCGGGCTCAGCGTCACCACCTCGCGCCCGGTGCCGAGGGTGGCGACCAGGGCCACCAGCGGCCCGGGCCGGTTGCGCAGCACGATCCCCACCCGCCTGGCCGCGGGATGCGCGGCGAGCAGGGTCTCCATGTCGGCCAGGGCGTCGGAGTAGAACGACCAGGGGAGCGTCAGGCCGCTGAAGAACAGCGCGGTCGCGCCCGGATCAAGCGCCACCATCTGGCGGATCCGGCGCGACAGCAACGAGTCGGACACCCGCGGGCTGTTGTCGATCATCCGTCCAGTCCTCCAGGCAGCAGGCTCAGTTGTCATCCCATGCTCCGGCTACCGGCGGTCACGAGACCCATAAGGTACAATCAGATTACTAAACGAAATACATGGCGTCCACCGAACCGGAAGGCCCGGCGTGCGGGAAGAAAGTCCGGGGCATGGAAAGTCCGGGGCATGGTGCGGCCGGCGGTTAGCACCGCCACGGTCGAGGTCGCCACCGGCATCATGAACGTCTACTCGCGGACGCCGGGACTGATGGCCATGACCGCCGCCGGGCTGGACGCGATCTCCGCGAGCCGGTTCATCCTCGGCCCTGGCGCCTCGGGACCGCATTACAACAACCTCGTGCGGCGCTACGGATTCGAACGGCCCGCGGCCCAGATCGAGGAGCTGTACCCCGGCGGCCGCAAGGCCGCGGCGGCGGCGCCCGACCGGCTGCCGCGCACGGTGAGCCTGGCCGGGCCGCCCGGGCGCGTCGCGGAACGAGTCGCGGCCCTCCGGGAAAGCGGCGCGACCGGCATCAACGCGGCGCCGGTGGCCCGAGCAGCGGTCGGCGCATCGGCGACATCGCCGCCCTTAAGTGAATGGCCCGCTGACCGCGGTGGCCGGCCCGGAGGGGCTGGCCGCCGCGGTCAGCGGCTACGTCCAGTCGGCGAGGTCGAGTACGGACTGAACCAGCCGGTACCCGTCCGCGATCGGCGCCTGCTGCTGGGCAGAAAGCAGCCGGAGCTTGCGCCGGGCAATGCGCCATGTTCCGCCGTCCTCGCGCAGCCGGTCGCGGAACAGCACCTCCGCCCGGTTGACGGAGCCGGGACGGTCCTTCATGGTCCACCGGATCCACCCGTAGCAGGTGCCCCAGACGCCCTGCGCGTCCTGGCCCACCACGTGGTTGGTTATCTCGTGCACGGTCCACGCGCAGGTGTCGTGGAACGGGATGAAGTTCCCGAGCCAGGCCTCCATGCCGTCGAACACGCCGTGCGGGTAATCGGCCTGCACGTCTTGTGTGAACGCCGTCCTGAACAGATCCCAGTCGCGGGCGTCAATCGCGAGGGCGTACGCGTTCTGCAGCCGCATGGCTTCCACGGCGACGTTGCTCAGGTCGCTCGCCATCATCGCACCCCCCGGTTCAGCCCGCGGATTCCTCACTCAGGATGGCGCTGCCGACCGGTCCGAACGCGCTGCGGGCGGACAGCATGTAGTGCTGGGTGACGGCGCGCACGTCCCGCAGCCGTCGCTGCAGCGGGCAGGACTCGAACAGCCCGGTGGTCCCGGAGACGCCGTAAGCGCTCTCCACGACGGACGCGGCGACCGATGCCGCCCGCGACAGGCGCGCGCGCCGGATGACCATGGCCGTGTTGTCCGGCGGGCCGAGGGGCACGCTCGCCTGGTCATCGCGGGCGACCTGGTGCAGCAGCGTGCGCGCCATGTAGAGGTCGGTGGCCAGCTGCCCGACCAGGTACTGGGCGACGGGGTCGGACGCCAGCTTGCTCCGCGAGGTGGCCGGCACCTTGTTGCGGGCGATGTCGGTGATGTCGTCCAGCGCCGCCTGGGCGATCCCGACCGCGACGGCGGCGAACTCCGAGCCGAAGCGGGCAAGCAGCGGCCGCTGGTCGAGCGGGTGCCTGGCGACCGGCGGCAGCTCCGCGAAGGTCCCCGTCCACTCGTCCGGGATGAACAGGTCGCTGACGACGATGTCGTTGCTTGCGGTGCCCTTCAGCCCGCTCACGTGCCAGACGTCGTCGATCTGCGCCTCGCGGGCGGGGACCACGCCGAGCCGGGTGGCGGGCGCCCCGCCGGCCTGCTCGCCGTCGAGAACGCCGTGGATGCAGACGTAGTCGGCGTTGTTGGAGCCGCTCGCGAACGACCAGCGGCCGCTGAACCGGTAGCCGCCCTTGTCCCGCACCGCCTTGCCGGTCGCGTTGATAACGCCGGTATGGATGACATCGGGGCCGCCCGCGTAGATCTTGTCGTAGGTGTCCGCCGGCAGGTACGCGTAGAAGCTGGGCCCTTCAGAACCGACCGCCGCGACCCAGGCGACCGACGCGTCGGCCCGGGCCAGCTCCTCAATCACCGTCAGGCCCTCGTCGGGCCACATCTCGTCACCGCCGTGCGTGCGCGGCACGTACCGGCGGAAGACGCCGGCGGTGCGCAGCTTCTCCGCGAGGTCGCGCGGCACGGCCCGCGCCTGCTCGATCTCCTCGGCCCGCGCCTTGATTTCCGGCAGCAGCGCCCGCACGTTTTCAAGAACGCTTGTTTGCCGCGGCTCAGATGCTGCGATTTCGCTCATTCTCTTCCCTCGCGTCGCCACGCTGAACTTATCCGCCAAGCGCGAAAGTATCGTGGCGGCCGGCTCGTGTCACGATGACCGTCCTGCTAGGCGGGACGGGGTTCTAGGCAAAACTGACTGGTCGGTAGCGCCGGGGCGGGGTCGCTCGTCCGCTTTCAACCACGTCACTGCATTGCGGTCTCCAGCTTGCTGTTCCTATTATGTACTGACCAGTCAGTGGAGACCGGAGGTGAGCAGGTAGTGGCTGCGCTTCAGCACCGCGTTGGCTCGTCCGCCGCCGCGGGCGGCAACGTCCGCTCGATCGGGAAAGCAGACGCACACATCGGGAAAGCGGACGCGGACAGAGAGGAGGACGGCCAGGCGAGCACGGTCGTGGGCCGGCTCGAGGCCATCCTCGCATCGTTCGACGGCTGCGACCACGCCCTCGGCCTGAGCGAGATCAGCCACCGGGTCGGCCTGCCCAAGTCGACCGTGCACCGGCTGGCTAACCAGCTGTGCGCGGTCGGCTGGCTGGAGCGGAACAGCGGCGGCTACCGGGTCGGCCTCAAGCTACTCGAGCTCGGCAGCGTCGCCCTGCAGCGGACCGGCCTGCGCGAGGCCGCCTACAAGCACCTGCACTCGCTGGCCGTGCGCACCGGCCTGGTCGTGCACCTGGGCATCCTCGACCACGGCGAGGTCGTCTACCTCGACCGGGTCACGACCACCCGGGTCTCGCTGCCCACCCGGGTGGGCGGCCGGGAGCCGGCTTACTGCACCGCGCTTGGCAAGGTCATGCTGGCGTTCGAGGGCCCGGCGAGCCAGGCCTCCGCGCTGGCGAACTCGCGGCGGCGGACCGAATTCACCATCATCGAGCCGCGCGCGATCCAGGCGGCCCTCGACAGTGCGCGGCGGACCGGCATCGCCTACGACCGGGAGGAGGCCTACCGGGGGCTCGGGTGCGTCGCGTCGCCCATCCGCAGCGGCGACCGGGTGATCGGCGCCGTCTCGGTGACCGGGCCCATCGCCCGGGTCCGGGCCTACTCCCTCGTCCACGAGGTGCGCAACACCGCCGTGGCGATCTGGTCCGGTGAGGTGGTGCCGCTGCCTCGACCGCTGGCAAGCGCACGCTAGGACAGGATATTCAAGACCGTTATCCCGAACGGGTGCGTACTCCGCCCGTCACGTCACCCTCCCCGGCCCGGCGCGCAGACGGTGCGGGCGTAAGCCACGCTCCCGTTCGGACGCACCTGTCTGTTGATCTTGGCCGGTCGGTAACTTGCGCTCGGCGAGGCCCACCGCGATCTCGATGAGCTGGTCTTCCTGCCCGCCGACGAGGTTGCGGCGGCCGGCCTCGATGAGGATCGCGGCGCCGGACACGCCGTACTTCAGCGCCTGGATCTCGGCGTGCTTGAGGAAGCTGGAGTAGACGCCCGCGTAGCCCATGGTGAGCGAGAGCCGGTCGAGCGCGGGCGGGTTGGTCAGCACCGGGGCGACGGTCTCCTCGGCGGCGTCGACGATCTTGAGGGTGTCGATGCCGGTCTTGATGCCGAGCCGCTCGGTGACGGCGGCGAACGCCTCCACCGGGGTGTTGCCCGCGCCGGCGCCGAAGCGGCGGGTGGAGCCGTCGATCTGCTTGGCCCCCGCCCGGGCGGCCAGCACCGAGTTGGCCACGCCAAGTCCGAGGTTCTCGTGGCCGTGGAAGCCGACCTGCGCGTCGTCGCCCAGCTCGGCCACCAGCGCGGCGATCCGGTCGCTGACCCCGTCCATGATCAGCGAGCCGGCCGAGTCGACCACGTAGACGCACTGCGCGCCCGCGTCGGCCATGATCCGCGCCTGCCGGGCCAGGACCTCCGGCGGCTGGCTGTGCGCCATCATCAGGAAGCCGACCGTTTCCAGCCCGATGGCGCGGGCCACCCTGAAGTGCTGAATGGAGATGTCCGCCTCGGTGCAGTGGGTGGCGATCCGGCAGACCGAGGCGCCGTTGCCGGCCGCCTGCCGGATGTCGTCGGTGATGCCAAGGCCCGGCAGCAACAGGAAGGCGATCTTGGCCTGCCGGGCGGTCGCCACCGCGGTGGCGATCAGGTCCTGGTCAGGCACGGCGCTGAAGCCGTAGTTGAACGACGAGCCGCCAAGGCCGTCGCCGTGCGTCACCTCGATGACCGGCACGCCAGCCTGGTCGAGGGCGGCGACGATGCTGCGCACGTTCTGATGCGTGAACTGGTGCCTGATCGCGTGCGAGCCGTCGCGCAGCGATGAGTCGGTCACGCGGACGTCGAGTTCAGCGCTGTATGACATGAAGAGGTCTCCTCTGTTCTAGCGCTCGGCCAGGATCCGCAGGGCGAACCCTTCACCGACCCGGGTGGCGGCGGCGGTCATGATGTCGAGGTTGCCCGAGTACGGCGGCAGGAAGTCGCCCGCCCCTTCGACCTCGACGAAGACGGCGACGCGGGCGCGGGCGCCGCTCATCGGGGTGGGGTCGTCGAACTGCGGCTCGGTCCGCAACCGGTATCCGGGCACGTAAGCGGCCACCGCGCCGGCGATCTCCTTGACCGAGGCACTGATGGCATCGGTGTCCGCGTCGGCCGGGATCGAGCAGAAGATGGTGTCCTGCATCAGCATCGGCGGCTCGGCCGGGTTGAGGATGATGATGGCCTTGCCGCGCTTGGCGCCGCCGATCGTCTCCACCCCGCGGGCGGTGGTCTTGGTGAACTCGTCGATGTTGGCCCGGGTGCCCGGCCCGGCCGACGGTGACGCCACGCTCGCGACGATCTCCGCGTACTCCACCTCGACGATGCGGGAGACCGCGTAGACCACCGGGATGGTCGCCTGCCCGCCGCAGGTGATCAGGCTGACGTTGGGCTCGTCGAGGTGCGCGCCGAGGTTCACCGCGGGCACCACGGCCGGCCCGATCGCCGCCGGGGTGAGGTCCACCGCCTGGATGCCGAGCTCGGAGTACCGCGGCGCGTTCTCCCGGTGCACGTAGGCGGAGGTGGCCTCGAAGACCAGGTCGGGGCGTGTGTTGGCGAGCAGCCAGTCCACGCCCTCGGCGGTGGCGGTCAGGCCGTGGTCCGCCGCCCGCTTCAGCCCGGGGCTTTCCTGGTCGACACCGACCATCCAGCGCGGCTCGATGATGTCGGAGCGGAGCAGCTTGTACATGAGGTCGGTGCCGATGTTGCCCGACCCGACGATCGCGGCGGTGGCCTTGGTCACGGTTCCATCCCTCGTCTAAGGCGTTATTCAAAGGAGGCGGTCACGGTGCCGAGCCCGGCGAACTCCGCCAGGAACGCGGTGCCGGGCAGCGTCGACCGCCCTGGTGCACGACCCGGGGATGATGAGGTGCCCGGCCTCGAGCTTGACCCCGAAGCCGGCCACCTTCCGCGCCAGCCAGGCGACGCACCAGGTCGGGTTGCCGAGCACCGCGCTGGTGTTGCCGCGGGCGACCTCGTTACCGCCGGAGTACAGCACCGCGTCGATGTTCGCCAGGTCGATGCCGTCGGCGGCCAGTTCGGCCGGCGTACGGCGGGCCCCGCCGAGGATCACCCCCGCCGACGACGCGTTGTCGGCGATCGTGTCGGGCAGCTTGATCTGCCAGTTGGTGATCCGGCTGTCGATCAGCTCCAGGCTCGGCACGATGTACTCGGTCGCGGCAAGCACGTCTTCCTCGGTGCAGCCCTCGCCGGGCAGTGACGCCCCGAGGATGTAGCCGATCTCGACCTCGATCCGCGGGTAGCAGTACCTCCCCGCCGGGATCGGCGCGTCCTCGCCAAGCACCATCGAGTCGAGCAGGTGCCCGTAGTCGGGCTCGTCGACGCCCATCATCTGCTGCATCACCGGCGAGGAAAGGCCCACCTTGTGGCCCCGCACCCGGGCGCCAGCCGCGAGCTTGCGCCGGATGTTGGTCAGCTGTATCTCATAGGCGTCCACGACGTCGATGCCGGGAAACGTCTCGGTCAGCGGGCCGATCGGCGCTAGGTCCCGCTCCGCCGCCCAGAGCAGCTCGGCCGCCGTCGTGCGCTGGGTGCTATCGAGCATAGGGTCCGTCCCGTTTGTCGCGGTGCTGGCGAGGGTCAATTTAGCCGCGGGCCAGTCCGCCGGAAATAGTTATTTCCCACTGAGCGGGACGTCCCGGTCATTGGAACGAGGCTCTTTGCCGGAATAACCGCCCTGGCTAGGCTGACCTGACTTACCAACTGCATGGAGGGCATCCAGTGCCGGAAAGCGCCGCGAGAGGGAATTCCGCCTCCGGAATTTCTGATCAACAGTGGGACGAAATCTTCGACGTGGTTGTGGTCGGCAGCGGCGGGGGAGCACTCACCTCCGCCCTGGTCGCCGCTCGCGGCGGCGCGAGCACCGTGGTCGTTGAGAAGGACGAGTTCTTCGGGGGCACGACCGCCGTGTCCGGCGGCGACATGTGGATACCGAACAACCGCTTCGTCAAGGACCGGGACAGCCGCGAGGACGCGCTCACGTACATCCGGCGGCTGTCGGACGGCCGGGCCTCCGATCCCGGGCTGCAAGAGGTCTACGTCGACACCGCCCCGGAGATGTTCGAGTACCTGCTTGAGACCACGGGGTACGACTCCGAGCCGCACATTCAGCTCGACGACTACTACTCGGTGATCGGCGACCGCATCCCCGGTGTCCGGCACTTCCCGCGCACCTGCGCGGTCAAGCCGTATCCGGCCGGGGCCGAGCTCGGCGAGGAACTCGCGCGGAAGATCGCCTCCGGCCCGTGGATCCCCCCGCAGGAGATCAGCTTCCCCGAGCAGCGGCGCGGCGAGGTCGGGGCCGAGGAACTGGCCAAGCGCGAGCGCGAGGTCTGGCGGGCCAAGGGCGGCGGTCTGATCGGCCCGTTGCTCAAGGGCGTGATCGACGCCGGCGGCGAGGTGCGCGCGTCCACCCCCGCGGTCGAGCTGGTCGCCGACAACGCGGGCGCGGTGGTAGGCGTGGTCGTCGAGGGCCAGGACGGCCCGCGCCGGATCGGTGCCCGCCGAGGCGTCGTGCTGGCCTGCGGCGGCTTCGACCACAACCCCGAGATGGTCAAGACGTTCATCGGGTACGAGGTCAAGCCGGTGACGCCGGCGCCGAACACCGGTGACGGGCACCAGATGGCGATGGCGGTCGGGGCCAAGCTCGGCTCGATGAACACGTTCTTCGGCTACGGCGTCATCTACGAGCCGTGGGACAAGGGCCGTGACGGCAACCCAGTGCCGCAGATGATGATGGGCCTCGGAGCGGGGTCGATCATCGTCAACTCCCTCGGCAACCGCTTCATGCACGGTGGTTACACCTACAACGACTTCGCGCACCCGTTCGGGTTCTTCGACCAGCGCAACCCGGGCTTCACCAACCAGCCCCCGGGCTGGGTCATCTTCGGCAACGACATCGTCGAGCAGGGCATCATCGGGTCCAAGCCGGGCATCGCGATGAGCATGACCGGCCCGGGCGGCGAGGAAGCGCCCGACTGGCTCAGGCTCGCGGGCTCGATCCGCGAGCTGGCGGAGCAGATCGGCATCGACCCGGACGCGCTCGAGGCGACCGTCGAGCGGTACAACACCTACGCCGAGAAGGGCGAGGACCCGGACTGGGGCGACCCCGGGCAGACGCACGTGCTGACCGGGCCGGACACGGTGAACCGCAAGCCGGTCACCGGTCCGACCTTCGGCGCCATCCAGCAGTGGCCGGGCACCCTCGGCACCAACGGCGGCCTGCGGATCGACAAAGACGCCCGCGTGCTCGGCTACCGGACGCCGGTCATCGACGGGCTCTACGCGGCGGGCAACACCTCCGCCTCGGTGCTCGGCGCGATCTACGGCGGCGGCGGCAGCTGCATCGGCCCCAGCGTCACCTTCGGCTACATCGCCGGCCGGCACCTGGCGAGCAAGCCGCCGCGGGACATCGGGACTGTTTCACCGGGACGGGGGACGGGCCAGTGACCGAGCTACTGTCGTTCGACGAGACCAGCCGGTTCCTCGACACCCCGAAGGGGAAGCTGCACTACCACGTGGCGGGCGACGGGCCGCCGCTGCTGCTGCTGCACGGTTCTGGGCCCGGTGTCAGCGGCTGGGCGAACTTCCGCGGCAACCTGCCGGTCTTCGCCAGGGAGTACACCACCTACGTGCTTGACTTCCCCGGGTTCGGCAAGAGCTACTCGCCCGATGCCAACCCGCTAGCGGTCGGGCCGGCCGGGGTGCTCGACTTCCTCGACGGGACGGGGCTCGGCCCGCTGCCGATCATCGGCAACTCGATGGGCGGCAACGTCGCGGCGCGGATCGCGGCCGAGCACCCAGAGGTGGTGAGCCGGCTGATGTGCATCGGCGGCGTGGGCCTGTCGCTGCTCAGTCCCTCACCCCCGGAGGGCATCAAGCTGCTGGTCGAGTTCGTCGAGGACCCCACCCGCGACAGGCTCGTCCAGTGGATGGAGTCGATGGTGTACGACACGGCCATCCTCACCGAGGAGTTCGTCCAGCTGCGGTGGGAGTCGGCGACCGATCCGGACGCGCCCAGTGACATCAAGAAGCTGTACAACCGGGCGATGCTGGAGGGGATGCGCAAGGGCCGCGCGTTCGGTGCGGCCGACAGCGTGGCGATGCTGACCAAGATCAAGGCGCCGACGCTGGTCATGTTCGGCCGTGACGACCGGGTGACCCCGATGGACGGCTCGCTGGCCGCGATGCGGCTCATCCCCAAGTGCGAGCTGCACATTTTCTACGACTGCGGGCACTGGGCGATGATCGAGCGCAAGGACGAGTTCGAAAGCACCGTGCTGTCGTTCCTGGCGCGTGACCGAACGGAGTAGCGAGCGCACGCGAAAAAGGCGGGGGCGGCCGTGCGGCCCCCGCCTTTTTCGCGTCGTCGTGCCTGCTGCCCGCGTCTACTTGCGCACCCAGCCGAAGTCGTACCAGACGGTCTTGAGGTCGGTCACCGGCGTGCCCCAGGTCTCGATGTAGGTGACGCCCTCCGGACCCGCCGTCATCGTGTACGGGGTGCCCGCCCGGCTGGTGAAGAAGCAGCCCGGCTTCACCGTCACGAACTCGCCCTTGGCCGGGTCGCCGAACTCGATCTTGTACTCGCCCTTGAAGACGATGATCGTCTCGTCGATGTTGTGCAGGTGCCGCGGCACCCTGAAATTCGGCACGCACTTCAGCGGGTTGCGGAAGAAGGTCATGAACTGGATCGGTTTGGTGCTGACCCACATGTTCTCGGCGAAGGTCGCGTCGAAGTCAACCGGCGCGTCCTTCAGCAGGCCGCCGTCTTCCCAGTAGTAGGTCGGGCTTTCCTGCTGGCCGGCCAGCGACATGGGGATCCAGTCGGTGTCGGTCATCAGGCTGTCTACAGAAAATGGCATAGGGTCAATATAGGAGCTGCGACCTTTTCTGTCACTATCGCTGTTCTATTATTCGGGACGCAGAATCGCAGGTCAGGATGCGTCCCGCCTAGTGGAACGCACGTATTGACCCGCGCCGCTGGCTAGACAACCATAGGGACGTGCCTATTTCCTTTTTCGATCTCCTCGCCGACGAAGGCTGGGAGCCACTCGAGTTCTTTCAGGGCGACCCGACGTTCTATTGGAATGACGGCGGATTCATCGCGAATGCGCCCGTCGACATCGCCGCCACGCTCGATGACGCGGTCTGGCGGTCGACTAACGTCGAGGCCGCCTTCCGGTGGCAGGGGCGGCGCATCCGGCCGGACTTCACCGTGCCCAAGCGGCACGTGAACCACCCGCAGCTGATGATCGTCGTCGGCGGGCAGCTCACCGTCGAGTACGGCGCCCGCGGCGAGGAGACCAGGCAACTCGGGCCGGGTGAGTTCTGGACCGGCGACGCCAAGGTGCCGTTCACGATCACCTCCGGGCCCGAGGGCGTGACCTACCTCGAATGCTGGGACCTCCAGCCGCTTGGCCTCATCGAGACCACCTGGTACGACGACGGTCACTGGAAACGGCGCGAATCCGGGTCGAAGAAATTCCCCCAGCCCTGACCGACCCCGCATTAGCCTCAGTCGCTAGGAGAATCACCAGTGCCAGTTCTTTCGCTCGGCTACCTCAGGCTGGATGCGACCGACCTCGACCAGTGGAAGACCTTCGCCGGAGACTTCCTCGGGCTGATGCCGGTCCACGCCGACGGCGACGAGTCACTGCGCTACCGGATGGACCACTACCCGCCCCGCCTTGTCGTCTCGCCCGGCGCCGAGGCCAGGGCCACCGCCATCGGCTTCGAAGTGCTCAACGAGCGGGACCTCAAGCGGGTGGCGGCCGCCGTCGAGGACTACGGGATCAAGGTGACCGAGGGCTCTGACGCCGAGGCCGACGAGCGCCGGGTCACCGGGTTCGCGCGCTTCGACGATCCCGGCGGCAACCCGATCGAGCTGTTCTACGGCCCGATCCTGGACCACAAGCCGGTCCGCACGCCCCTCCTGGTGAGCTCCTTCGTGACCGGCGACATGGGCATGGGCCACGTCATCGTCACCGGCGAGGACGGCAAGGCGCTGAAGGACTTTTACCTCGACGTGCTCGGCTTCTACGAGCGCAACACGATGGGCGGCCGGGAGCGTACGGTCTGGTTCATGAGCTCCAACGACCGGCATCACACGCTCGGCGTCACCTCGATGCCTGGCCGCGGCCGGCTGATCCACCTGATGGTCGAGACGGAGTCATTCGACGACGTGGGGCTGGCGCTTGACCGGCGCGAGAAGTACGACATCCCGCTGATGAACAGCCTCGGCAAGCACACCAACGACGAGATGACGTCCTTCTACGTCTACTCGCCTGAGCTCTACGCGATCGAGTTCGGCTACGGCGGCCTGCGGGTCGACGGCGAGCAGCCGGTCTACGAGATCACCTCGGGCCAGCACTGGGGACACAAGTTCTTCCCGCCGCCCGGCAAGGGCAACCCGTTCTCCTGAAGGGGAGCCGCGATGACTGACCTCAGCGGGCTCGGCGGGCCGGCCCTGGAGTGGGGCGAGGTGTTCCACATGGGGATCCGGGTGGCGGACCTGGCCGCGGCCCAGCGCGAGCTGACCGAGTCGATCGGGGTGAGCTGGACGACGCCGGCCACCATCCCGATGAAGGCATGGGCGCCCGGCACTGGGAGGCAAAGCTACGACCTGACGATCTCGTTCACCCGCGAGGGGCCGGTGCACATCGAGCTGCTTTACGGGGCGCCAGGCAGCTACTACGACGTCAGCCAGGGCGGCGCCGGCCTGCACCACATCGGCGTCTGGGTCGACGACGTCACCAAGGTCAACCAGGAACTGGTCGGCAAGGGCTATGAGGTCGAGCTGGCCGGCGACACCCCGGAGAACGGCTACGGCGCCTTCACCTATGTCCGCTCGCCGGGCGGGGTCCTGTTCGAGCCGGAGTCGGGGCTGCACGGGTCCAAGGAGCGGTTCGATCGTTGGTATGCCGGTGGAAGCCTCTTCTAGCGCCTTCCGTGAAGCCATGGCGTCGTTCCCGAGCGGGGCAACGATCGTCACCACCAGCGACTCCGACGGTCGCTGGTGGGGCTTCACGGCCAGCTCGTTCTGCTCGGTGTCGATGGACCCGCCGCTGGTGCTCACCTGCCTGGCCAACACCGCCCAGTGCTTCCAGGCGTTCGCCGACGCGGCCAGGTGGAACATCCACGTGCTGCCGCACCGCCACGCCGACCTGGCGATGCGCTTCGCCACCCGCGGCGCGGCCAAGTTCGACGGCGCGGGCTTCCAGCCCGACGCCGACGGCCTGCCGCTCCTGGCGGGTGTCAGCATCTCGCTGCGCTGCGCCACCTACTCGAAGGTCGACGGCGGCGATCACCTGGTGCTGATCGGCCAGGTCGAGGAGGTCGGCCTAGGCGAGGAGATGCCGTTCGTCTACTTTCGCCGCAAGTTCCACTCCCTGCCGGCTGACGACGACAGGGCCGCCGGGAGGTCCGGGCCGGCTTCGGCCCGCGCCAGCCTTCCGGTCGTGATCGAGCTGGACCTGGGCTGGATGTAGAGCACGGGTTCCACGGCTACCTCGGCCGATGACATCCACCGCCAACCGTAGGATTGGGGCATGCCGTCATCTGGAGCCCCGGTGGCCCGCCCCGTGTCCAGGGCGATCGCGCGGGCGGCGGTGCAGGCCGAGCTGAGTTTGGCCGCCTACGAGCTCGTTGTCGAGAAGGGGTACGGCAACGTCACGCTCGACGACATGGCCGCGGCGGGCGGGGTTTCCCGCAGCACGTTCCTGCGCTATTTCCGTACCAAGGACCAGGCGATCCTGGTCGCGCTGAAGGCGTACGTCGAACGCATGGCGGACGCGCTGCGGACCCGGCCCCCGGCGGAAGATGACTGGCGGGCCCTGCGCGGTGCCATCGAGTCGTTCGTGGTGCCGATCTACACCAGGAACCCGGCCGGGGCCCAGGAGATCAGCAGGCTCGCCCTGTTCACCCGGGTGCTGTCGGGCGCTCACCTGGACCTGGCCGACTGGCGCGCGCCGCTGACCAGGGCGCTGGCCGAGCGGCACGGCGCCGGCGACCCGGTGCCGATCGGCCTGGCGGTCAAGGTGGCCGCGGCGCTCGACTGCCTTGGCCTCGCCGTCTCGCGCTGGGTGGCCGCCGGCGGCCAGGTCGACCTGGTGGACCTGCTGCGAGAGGGCTTCGCCGCCCTTAGCGGGCCGGACGCGGGCCCGGCCGGATAAGCCCGATATGACGGAGGCCCGGGCGAAACGCCCGGGGCTCCGTCACTCCGTTCAGGCCGGAGCGGGAACCGGCGGTGGTGCCGGGGGATTCACCGGGGCCAGCTTCTTGGAGTCGTCGAAGCCGACGATCTTGGCCAGGTTGCCGCCCAGGATCTTGGCCCGGTCCTGTTCTGGAACGTCGGCGAAGTGCTTGCCGATGAGCTCCTGGCTGCCAAGGAAGGTGCCCTCGGCGTGCGGGTAGTCGCTGCCCCAGTAGATCGTGTCGACCCCGGTGATGTGCCGGGACGCCACCGCGACCTGGTCGTCGGCGAACTGCACCCGGAAGTTGCGCCGGACGTACTCGCTCGGCTTGAGCGGGAGCGGCCAGCGTTCGTTGATCTTGAACATCCGGCCCATGAGCTTCTGGTCGTGCGGGTCGACCCCGTCGTCCCAGAAACCGAGCCACCAGTGCGGGTCCTGCCCGATCCCGGTGCGCCAGGCCTTGTCCATCGAGCCCATGTAGTTGGCCAGCCAGCCCGCGTTGAACTCGATCACGTTGAACAGCAGGTTGGGGTGCCGCTCGCAGACGCCCGCGCTGACGATGTCGGCGATGATCCGCATCGGGCTGGTGTTGGCGGTGCTGCCGCCGCCCATGGTGCGCCCGGCCAGCAGCGCGCCGTCGAGCTCCTGCTTGCCCATCGTCATCGCGGTCAGGATGCCCTTGACCTGGCTGCCGGTGGCCGAGGTGCCCGCCTTGGAGTCCACCCCGCCGGAGGCCACGTGGAAGAAGATGGGCAGGCCGTTCGCCTCCGCGGCTTCCCAGATCGGCTCGTACTCCGGCGACCAGTACGGGTAGGGCTGCGGGATCTCCGGCAGGATCAGCGTGGTGAGGCCGAGCTTGACGGCCCGCTCGATCTCCTTGACCGCGTCCTGCGCGTTGGTCGTCGGGATGGCCGCGGCCGGCCGGAGCCGGTTGTTGTACGGCAGGTAGCTCTCGGCCAGCCAGTCGTTGTAGACGCGGGCGTGGGCGATCGAGCGCTCGTGGATGTCGGTGTACAGGGCGAAGAACGACAGGTTGGGGAACAGCATCGTCGCGTCGACGCCGTCCCGGTCCAGGTCCCGCAGGATGCTGTCCGGGAGCCCGTCAGGGGTCGGGCCCGGGAACTGGCGGTAGCGGGATACCGTCCATCCCTCGTACCCGGGCGTGTGCACGGTGCGGAACTCCGTGTGGCCCCCGGGCACGAGCGGCTCGTCGAGAATCGTGTCTTCTTCCCATAGCGCCTGGTCGCGCATGTTCTTGGGAAGGCGTGTCTTGTAGAGGTCGACTGGCTCGACGACGTGACTGTCGCCAGAAACGATGAATTCCTTGGCCATGCTGGGTCTCCAGGCGCTCGGCATCCGCTCTGATGGATCTGAAACTCCAGTGTCATATATGACCCGATAGGTTCGGACAATATGGCTGGACCCGGTGGTGCGTCAACGGCGACGTCCCGGTAGGCAGAACGCGGCCGGCCAATCGGCTCGCGCCCGCCCGCGGTCAACTATTTAGCTTGACCTCAACCAGTACAGGGAAGGATTGCCTGTACTGACCAGTTGGTCTATGTTTTGGACATGGATAGCGCCGGGATGCCCCTGATTTCCTGCGTCTTCGCGCCGTCGCTTGATACCCCGGCCCACATCGAGCTGGCCGAGCGCCTGGGGTACCGGCGGGCGTGGTGCTACGACTCGCCCGCCGTGTACGCCGACCCGTGGATGGTCCTGGCGCTGGCGGCCGGGCGTACCGGCGTGATCGGCCTTGGCCCGGCGTCGCTCGTGCCGAGCCTGCGCCATCCGGTGGTTACCGCGGCGGCCCTGGCGACCCTGGCAGCGCTCGCGCCTGGCCGGGTGAGCACGGCCTTCGGTACCGGCCTGACCGGCCGCATGCTGCTTGGGGAGCGGCCGCTGCGCTGGGCCGCGGTCGAGGATTACGTCCGAACTGTCCGGGCGCTGCTGCGCGGCGAGGAAGCGAGTTGGAACGGTAGCCCGGTGCGGCTGTCGCAGCCGCCGGGCTTCGCGGCCGCCCGCCCGGCCGACGTCGCCGTGCTGGTCGCCGCGGACGGCCCCCGGGGCCGGGGGGTCGCCGCCGGGCTCGGCGACGGCGTGCTCACCACCCGGGTGCCGCGCGACCAGGCCGGCCGGGGGGGACGGCGGGTGCTGCTGGCCTTCGGCACCGTGCTCGATGACGGCGAGGACGCGGCCAGCCCCCGGGCGGTCGCGGCCGCGGGCCCGGCCCTGGCCGCCGCCTACCACGCCATCTACGAATCGAGGGGCGCCGCCGGGGTGGACAAGCTGCCGGGCGGCCGCGAATGGCGGGAGGCGGTGGAGGCGGTGGGGGAGCCACGGCGGCACCTGGCGGTGCACGACGGGCACCTGGTCGCGCTCGGTCAGCACGACCGGGTGCTGCTCGTCCGCGCGGCCCCGCTGCTGGCCAGCTGGACCATGACCGGAACGCGCACGGACATCGGAGCCCGGCTGCGCGCGCTGCCACCGGCCGGGATCACCGAGGTCGCCTACCAGCCGATCGGCCCGGACATCCCCCGCGAGCTGGCCGCGTTCGCCCGGGCGGCGGGCATCACCGCCGCCGACGGCGGCCCTGGCCCCGGCCGCCCTGGGATGGTAAGCGCGTGACGACCCTGGTCAGGCTGGCGAAGCGGTCCGCCGGCAGCGGCATCGACGACTTCCGGCGCCAGGCCGGCCGTGTCAGCGAGTGGTCAAGCGCCGCACCGTACGGGCTGCGCGGCGCGACTCAGGCGCTGACGCTGGCGGGCGCCTACCGCCGCGGCGAGCCCGCCTGCGACGTGATCGACGAGCTCGTGTTCGACGACGAGGCGAGCGCCGCCCGGTGCCTGGCGGATCCCGCCTTCCGCCGCGCCTGGGCGGGCCCCCTGCTCGACCCGGCCTCGGTCGCCTGCCTGGTCGTCGAGGAGCACGTGGCCAAGCCGGGTCGGGTGCCCGCCGCGTTCGTGAAGAACTACGAGCTGGTGACCAAGCGACCGGACCTGGACCGGGCCGAGTTCGACCGCTACTGGGCCCAGGTGCACGGGCCGCTGGCGTCGACGATTCCCGCGATCAGGCGCTACGTGCAGGCCCACCTGTCGGCCGGCACCCGGGCGACGGGAACGGCGCCCTACGACGGCCTCGCCATCACCTGGTTCGACGACGTCGCCGCGATGCGGGCCGGCGCCGCCACCGAGGCCTACTCCAGGACCAGGGCGGACGAGGCGAACTTCCTGGCGGCCGAGCTGCCGTTCGTGATCACCACCGAGCGGACCACCTTCCCCCCGGGCTGACGGCCCCGCGCCTGCCGGCCCGGGGCGGGGCCGCCCGGGCGACAATGGGCAGACGCGGCCGGCGGCGAACTCCGCCCAGGTGAGGGGTGGCGTCACGGTGCGCCCCACTGTTAGTTTGTTCTGACCGGACAGTACAACGCAGTACCGTAAGGAGGTCAGCGTGGCGAAGCGATGGGTGCAACGGCCGCAAGGCTCCACGTGGGGCGACTGGGGCGAGGACGACGAGCTCGGCCGGATCAACCTCATCACGTCGGACAAGGTGCTCGAGGGTGTCAGGGAGGTGCGGGCGGGCAAGAGCTTCTGCCTGAGCCTGCCGCTCGACTTTCCCGGCGGCTCCTCGCTGAACCAGCGCCGGTACCCCCCGATCATCCGGCCGACCGAGGACCTGGCCTACAAGCCGGACACCTTCTACAACGTGGTCGCCAGGGAGTCGATCCGGCCCGAGTACATCGACGTCTGGTCCGATGACATGGTGACGCTGTGGACGCAGTACTCGACCCAGTGGGACGCGCTGGTGCACCAGGGGGCGCTGTTCGACGCCGACGGGGACGGCGTCGACGAGCCGCTCTATTACAACGGCTTCAGGCCGCACGTGGACATCATCGGGCCGAAGGAGGATGCCAAGGGCGACGGCAGCGGCAGCGTCGCCTTCGCGCGTCACCTCGGGCTCGAGCACATGGCGGCGCACGGCGTGCAGGGCCGGGCGGTGCTGATCGACGTGGCCTACCACCTGAACAACACCGAGGAGTGGACCGCGGTCCCGATGAGGACCCTGCGGGAGATCATGGCGGCCGACAAGGTCGAGGTCAGGCCGGGCGACATGGTCATCATCCACACGGGGTTCACCCAGAAGATCCTCGAGTGGGACAAGAACCCCGACGCGTCGCGGATCCAGGCCATGTACCCGTACCTCGACGGCGAGGACCCCGAG
>DATAVV010000216.1:0-9413 GCA_036267555.1 Streptosporangiaceae bacterium
CCCCGGTTCCGGTCCCGGACGCGCGAGATGATGGGGCGATGCCCCGTACTCCTGACGCGTACCTGCACGGTCACCACGACAGCGTGCTGCGGTCCCACCGCTGGCGGACCGCGGAGAACTCGGCCGGATACCTGCTCAGCCGGTTGCCGGCCGCGGCGCGGGTGCTGGACGTCGGCTGCGGTCCTGGCACGATCACCGTCGACCTGGCGGCGCGGGTGCCCGAGGGCGAGGTCGTCGGCATCGACCGGGCGGACGAGGTGCTGGACCAGGCCCGGGCGCAGGCCGGCCGCCAGGGCCAGTCCAACGTCAGCTTCGGCACCGGCGACGTGTACCACCTGGCCTTCGGTGACGCCGAGTTCGACGTGGTGCACGCCCACCAGGTGCTGCAGCACCTGTCAGACCCGGTCGGCGCGCTGGCCGAGATGCGCCGGGTCTGCCGGCCCGGAGGCCTGGTCGCCGCGCGCGACAGCGACTACGCCGGGATGTTCTGGTTCCCCGGGGACCCGGAACTGGACGAGTGGCTGGAGGTCTACCGGCGGACGGCGCGGGCCCTCGGCGGCGAACCGGACGCCGGCCGCCGCATGCTCTCCTGGGCCCGGGCGGCCGGCTTCGCCCGCATCGAGCCGTCGGCCAGCGCGTGGTGCTACGCCACCCCGGACGACCGGTCGTGGTGGGGCACGCTGTGGGCCGAGCGGCTGACCGAGTCGCCATTCGGGGATCGCGCCGTCGAGCACGGCGTGGCCACCCGGGCCGACCTGGAGCGGCTGGCCGCCGCCTGGATGCGCTGGGCCGCCAGCGACGACGGGTGCTTCGTGATCCCGCACGGCGAGATCCTCTGCCAGGTCTGAGCCAGGTCTGAGCCCTCAGGGCTGCCCGGGCCGCAGGGCCACGAACAGGCCCTCGGCTTCGGCGCAGACCGTGTCCCCGTCCCTGATGCGGCCGGACAGGAAGCGCTTGCGGCCGGATTCGGAGTCGAACCGGGCCTCGATGCTCAGCCTGGTCTCGATCGGCGTGATGCTGCGGTAGTTCACGTGCAGGGAGGCGGTGCGTGACGGCGGGCGCTCGGTGTTGGCCAGCCTGCCCATGAGCTCGTCGAACGCGAGCGGTATCGCGCCGCCGTGCACCGCGCCGTTGCCGCCCAGGTAGAACCGGCCGAACGTGACGTGGCCGCGCGCGCTGAACTCGGTGTGCTCCTCGATGTCGACCACCGGGGCCATGGCCTGCCCGCGGCCGGGTAGCTGGCCGATGTGCCCGGCTAGCTGGTCACGCTCGGGCACGGCGTACTCGCTAAGCCTCTTGGCCAGGTCGGTGAGGGTCCGGGTCACGTGCTCGGTCACGTCCTGCGGCGGGTTGGCCGCCGTCATCCGGTCCTGCAGCACCCGCAGCGCCTCGATCATGGCCGGGAACGCCGCCATCTCCTCGATCGCCCGGTGGTTGCGCAGGGATTCAGCGAGCCCTTCCGGTGTCCCGTCGTAACTGGTCATAACTCGCTTCCCGTTGCGGCGGCGGGCCGACTCACCTGCCACCCGCGAGACGTTACGCCACCGGCAGGGTAACGCGGCGACCGGCGGATCTGGCACCCCCCGGGCCCGGCTGGCTCGGTCCCTCGCAGATGGTACGGCCTGGTGCTAAAAACGGGCGGCTCGGCGGCCGGTGAGGTATTGAATAGGTGGCGCATAGATGGGAGTCATGACATGGCGGGCGAAACGGGGCCGAGCCTGGAGCGGCAAGCGGCCTGGGCGGTGGTGAACGCGGCCTTCATGGCCGCCTTATCCGAAGCATGGCCGACGGTGCGCCTGCGGCTGGCCGTCCTGCTGAGCCGGCCGGGCGACGATGCCGGCCAGGACCTGCAGGGCCGCCTGGACCGGACCCAGCAGCAGATGGACGCGTCGTCACAGCCCGCCATGTACGGCTGGGGAGTCCCGGCCGACGTCTGGTACGACCAGGTCCAGCGGTGGAGCGACCTGTTCCGGGGCGTGCTCGACGACCAGCCGGAACTGGCCGGAGGCCTGGCCGACCTGATCGACGAGCTCGCGACCCGGTTCGGCGTACCCAGTGATCACCCCGCCCCCGAGGATCAGGCGAAGACCGAGCAAGCGAACCCGTCGTACTCGCCACCCAGGCCTGATTTTCCAAAGCCCGCACCCAACTACGCGCCCGAGCAGGGCTCTCCGCCCGGCGCGAGCTTCGGCGACGATGACGACATCGGGGAACGAGGCTCCCCGCCCGGCGCAAGCTTCGGCGACCATGACGACCTCGACAGGTAGGCCCGCGAGGGCGGCTGACCGCGGATGACCGCGATCGTGACCAGCCTGCTCGGCGGGGGCTGGGCGCTGGTGGCCGGTTGGATCCTGCCGACCGCGCTCAACTCGCTGCTGTTCGCGTTCCTGGTCCTCCCGGCGCTGCGTGGCGTGTCGGGGGTCCACACCGTCCTGACCGCGAGCCGCCCGGAGCAGGCGCTCGCCCTGCTCGTCACCGCGGTGGTGGCCGGTCTGGTGCTGAGCGCGTTGCAGACCCCGCTCTACCGGGTCCTCGAGGGCTACAACTGGCCGGCCGGGCTGCGTCGCCGCCGGATCGGCGTCCACCAGCGAGTCCGGGCGCGGCTGGACACCGAACTCCGGCTCGCCCAGCTCACCCGGCGTGAGCAACTCGGCTCGCTCACGCCGGCCCAGGCGGCCGACCTGGCCGCTCTGCGCGGCGGCGACGGGCCGGCGCCCGGCGCTCCGCGCAGCGCGGTCGACGTCTCGATGCTCGCCGAGCGGCTGCGGCGGTATCCGGTCGACCCGGACCAGATCCTCCCCACCCGGTTCGGCAACGCGATCCGGCGCTTCGAGGAGTACGGCTACGACCGGTACCGGCTGGACATCGTCACGATGTGGCACGCGCTGAACGGCGTGTCCGCCGGCGAGGTCCGCGCTGAGGTGGACGCGGGCCGGGCCGGCGTCGACTTCTTCGTGTGCCTGATCTACGGGCACGTCGTCGTGATCCTGGCCGCGATCGCCGCGCTCGCGGTCAGCCCCTCCGGCAGCCTCTCCGTCGGCCCGGCTGTGGCGATCGGGGCCGGCGTCGCCGCGTGTGTCCTGTGGTACTGGCTGGCCGTGCGGGCCACCGACGAGTGGGCCGCCGCCGTGCGCGGCCTCGTTGACCTGGGCCGCAAGCCTCTGGCCGATGCTCTCGGCCTGTTCCTGCCCGACACCATCGCGCAAGAAAGGGAGATGTGGACGCTGGTCTCGCGCCGGGCTCGCCGGGCCTACGGCGACTGGGCCGCCGGCCTGGACAAATTCCGCGCCCGGCCCGGCCCGGCCGCCGGGGGACAGGACGGCGGATAGCCTGAGCCGATGGTCATGACCACGCCGGCCGCGGCACTGCCCGCGCGACCGGGCGTCAGCCCGAATTCCAAGCGAGCCGCGCGAGTCGCGGACCGCATCGTGGGCGACGTCATGGCGATGGGCTGGCCCGTCGGAGAGCTGCTGGGATCCGAGGCCGAGTTGCTCGAACGCTACCGGGTCAGCCGCGCGGTGTTCCGCGAGGCGGTCCGGCTGGTCGAGCACAAGCAGGTCGCGCGGACCCGCCGCGGTCCGGGCGGCGGGCTGCTCATCACCGAGCCCACCGTCAGCGCCGTGATCGACGCCGTGGTGCTGTACCTGTACCGGGTCGAGGCCCGGCTCGACGAGTTGTTCGAGGCCCGCATCGTGCTCGAGGAGATCGTGACCGAGCTCGCGCCCACCCGCCTCGGTGAGCAGGACGTGGAGCGGCTGCGTGCGTTCGTCGAGGGAACCAGCCCGGGCCCCGATCCCCGCGCCCTGCACGCCCTGCTCGCCTCGATCAGCGGGAACCCGGCGCTTGAGCTGTTCGTCAACGTCCTGAACCGGGTGGCGATGCTCTACTCCAGCGGCTGGCAGAACTTCGGGGCCGCGGTCGCCGCCGACACCGTCTACGCCCACGCGCGCATCGCGGAGGCCGTCATCGGGAACGAGCCCGCCCTGGCCCGGCACCGGATGCGCAAGCATCTCGAGGCGGAAGCCGACTACCTGCGCAAGCGCCGGTCCACCCGCCAGCTTCTGCCCGACCGGGTCGTACTGCTCAGCCAGCCGAGCAACGGCAAGCGGGCCGAGGCCGTCGCCCGGCGGATAACCCAGGCCGTGGTCGGGGAGGGGATGCAACCGGGTCAGCTCATCGGAACCGAGCGTGAGCTGATCGAGCGTGAGGGCGTCAGCCGCGCCGTGCTTCGCGAAGCGGTCCGCCTGCTGGAGCACCACCAGATCGCCCGCATGCGCCGCGGCCCCGGCGGCGGCCTGTTCGTGTTCGAGCCGAGCGCCGCCGCGGTCACCGAGATCGTCGCGATCTACCTGGCCCGCCGAGGCATGCGCGTGGCCGACCTGGCCGAGTTGCGCACCGGGGTCGAGACCGCGATCGCCGGCCTGGCCGCCGCCCGCATCGACAAGGCCGGCGTCGCCGCCATGCGCGATGCGCTGGAACGCGAGGCGGCCGAGCGCGAGGCGCTGGAACGTATGGCGGCGCGGCGCGAGGCGGTCGAACGAATGGCGGCGCGGCGCGCGGCCCTCGACGGCGTGGCAACAGGCAATGCGGCCACAGACGGCGCGGCTCTGGGCGGCGCGGCGTCGGGACGGGAGACCAGCGGCCCGGACGACGAGTCGGTCGACGTCCCCCAGGACCTGCACGTAACCATGGCCGGAACCGCCCGCAGCCGGGTCCTGGAACTGGTGGCGCTGGTGTTCATCCGGCTGTACCAGATCGAGAGCTTGGCTCCCGCGGCCTGGAGGCAGATCCGCGCCGAGATGCAGCACGCCCACGAGGCCATCGCCGCGGCCGTCGAGTCCGGCGACGGGGACCTGGCCCGCGACCGCATGCGAAGCCACCTGGACGCGGTCGCCGCGTTGACCCGCCAGCCCGCCTCAGGCGCCGAACCATAATTGGCCAGGTTCACCACGCCCGCCCTGCCCGCGGGCAGCCTTCGCACCCGATGCCACTAGCTTGGCTCACTCTGTGTTTCAAGCCGCGCGACGGTGGACCAGCCAGACGGTCACCGCGATGAGCAGTGCTGACAGCGCGAGCAGCCCGCCGCCCTCGATCCACTGGACTCGCCAGAAGTGGCTGGCCGGCTGGTAGTTGGCGCGCAGGACGACCCCGACAACGACGGCGAGACCGGTATAGCCGGCGAGGGTGGCGACGATCGCAGGGACGGTCCGGCGGATAAGCATGCCGGCGAGAGCGCCCATCGTGAACGCGGTCAGCGTCCAAGCGGCAAACGCGACGCCGCGCAGGTCGAACAGCCAGTGATGGAGCGGCGACGCCGGGTCATAGAGCCTGCCGGGGGTGAGGTACGGCTGGTAGTACCAGGAGACCAGCACGCTGAAGGCGCCGGCGATGGCGGTCACCGCGATCCCGAGCATCACGAGCTTGGCGAGCGTCCAGCGCCACCGCCCGAAGGCCTGGGTCCAGGCGTAGCGGAAGGTGCCGGTCTCGAGCTCATAGGCCAGCACCAGCGGCCCGACGAATGCCCCGATGAGCGCGGGAACGGGCTGCAGGACGAAGCCACCTTTCAGCATGCCGCCGGTGGCATCAAAGTTGAAGATCAGCTCACCGCAGGCAGGCGAGCCCGCCGGGTGGCAGTCGATGGCGGCAGCGTAGGCGTGGTGCAGCTGAAGGCCGACGCGCCACAGCCACACCGCCAACGCGCCGAGGAACACGGCCACACCGCCCAGCGCAATTCGGTGGTGCCGCCAGGTGACCCAGGCCATACGCCGCCACGGCAGCGGCCGAGGGTTCGCGTCCTCCTCCAGCCGAGCGGGAATGGTGAGCGTCGTCACTTCGGCACCTTTCATATTCGGCCCACTTCTTCAGGCCACCCGACGGCGGACCAGCCAGACGGTCACGGCGATGAGCAGCACCGACAGCGCGAGCAGCCCACCGCCCTCGATCCACTGGAACGGCCAGAAGTGGCTGGCCGGCTGGTAGTCGGACCATTGCGTGTAGCCGTGTTGGACGAGACACGTCGTTGGGGCACCTGCGCCGCCTTTTATGCCTATTCCGCCGCCAGGTCCAGTAACGAAAGATGCGGGGCAGAGCCGCTGGAGGAGGCTGATAGGAGGTCGGCCACCGAACGCGAACTTCCCGCCCTTGGTCCACCACCCGCTCATGACCCAAGCGGAACCGGGCAGGTTCGAACCTTTCGCGACCAGCGGGGTCAGGTAGTGCTGGCGCAGAACGTTCCCGGCCAGCAGGGCGAGACCGGCGTAGGCGGCGAGGGTGGCGACGATCGCAGGGACGACCCGGCGGACCAGCATGCCGGCGAGGGCACCCATCGCGAAAGCAGCCAGCGTCCAGGCGGCGAACGCGACCCCGCGCAGGTCGAACAGCCCGGGAGACAGCGGGGACGGCGAGGAGAACACGGTCCCGTTGCCGGTGGCGAGGTACGGCTGGTAGTACCAGGAGAACAGCACGCTGAAGGCGCCGGCGACGCCGGCCACCGCGACCCCGATCAGCACCAGCTTGGCGAGCGTCCAGCGCCACCGCCCGAAGCCCTGGGTCCAGGCGTAGCGGAACGTGCCGGTCTCGAGCTCACGAGCCAGCATCGGCGCCCCGACGAACGCCCCGATCAGCGCGGGCACGGGCTGCAGCACGAAGCCACCTTTCAGGATGACATTCGTGCTCTGGAAGTTGATGATCAGGTTCTGGCAGGCAGCCGAGTTCGAGGGGTGACAGGCAGCCGCGGCGACATACGCGTGGTGCAGCTGAAGGCCGGCGATCCATAGCCACACCGCCAGCGCACCCAGGAATACAGCCACACCGCCCAGCGCGATTCGGTGGTGCCGCCAGCTGACCCAGACCATCCGCCGCCACGGCAGTGGCCGCAGGCTCGCGCCCTCCGCTGGACGGGTGGGTGCGGTCAACGCGGTCATTTCGTCACCTCCGACGGCTCAGCGCCCCAGCCGCGGGCCGGGCCGGGGAGCGCCCCAGCGCCGGGCTCCCGCAGATACGCGAGGGCCAGCTCTTCGAGGGTGACCGCGCGCGCCGCCCATCCCGGTGGCGCCGGATGGGTGGTGCCGTCGTAGCGGACGAGCAGGCGCACCTGCGAGGCGGCGCCGCTCGCGTGCACGACGTTCCACTGCCGCGTGTACCGCTCGGACTCGGAAGCTGGGCCGGTGAGCAGGCGGTGGGTCGCGAGAAGGTCCTCGACCTCGCCCGTTACCTGGATGTTCCCGTGCGAGACGAGCACGAGGTAGTCGGCGACCCGCTCGAGTTCCGCAAGGACGTGTGAGGAGAGCACGACCGATACTCCGTCCTCCGCGGCCGCCGTCATCACCGTCGCCATGAACTCGTGCCGGGCAATCGGGTCGAGCATGGCCATCGGCTCATCGAGTAGGAGGAGCTGCGGCCGGCGCGCCAGCGCCAGCGTCAGCGCGAGCTGGGCCTGCTGGCCACCTGACATCTTCCCCGCCTTCTGGCGCAGGGGGATGCCGAGCTCGCCGAGGCGATGCTCGGCGTAGTCCTGGTCGAAGCGGCGATTGAGGTTGCGCGTCTCATGCAGCAGGTCGGCAGCGGAGAGGTTCTTGTAGAGCGGCGCATCCTGCGCGACGAATGCGATCCCGTAGAGCGCGGCGAGAGAACCGGCCGGGCGTCCGCCGAGCACGGTCACCTCACCGGTGGTCGGGAGCACAAGCCCGACCGTGAGGTTCAGGAGGGTCGTCTTGCCGGCACCGTTCGGCCCGACGAGGGCGACCACATGCCGGTCGGGGATCGCCAGCGTGCAGTCATGGAGCGCTCTCGTCGAGCCGTATGACTTGCCGAGGGCATGGGTCTCGATCACGTTCATGCCACGCCCTCCGCCTCATGGCGCGCTGCGCCGCGCCGGTCGGCTGCACCCCCGCGACGCTCACGAAAATCTCGCAGTACGTTCGCAACGAGCGCCGCGATCCCATCCTCGTCGAGCCCCGCGGCGTCGGCCGCCGCCACCCAGGAGACGAGGGAGCGGCGGAGTTCGGTGAGCTCGGGGAGCGCCACCTGGCTGAGCGTCGCCTCGATGAACGTGCCCTGACCCGGTCGTCCCACCGTGAGGCCCTTCGTCTCCAGCTCCTTGTAGGCCTTCGCCACGGTATTCGGGTTGATCGCGAGCTCCGCGACCACGTCGCGCACCCGTGGAAGCTGATCGCCGGGCACTAGGTAGCCGAGGCGGAGCGCGTGCTCGACCTGATGGACGAGCTGCAGGTAGGTCGGCACACCCGAGCCCGGGTCGAGCCCGAACACGATCGGAGATACCGGTTTGCTGTCGGCTCCCGCCGGGGTGTCGTCAGGCGGGCTAGCCCCTTTTACTATGACCATGGGGTAATACTATAGCCGCTTGTCAACTTGCTTCGCTTTCGAGCCGTGCAGGGCGCGTCCTGCCGCAGCAAACACGGTCGACGGTTAGCCGAGCCGGTACTCCCAGCCCTCCTGCCAGGAGAACTCCTCCGCGACGAGGGCTTCGAGCATGGCATCGTTGAGGTAGTGCTCCAGGCCCCACCGGGTGGCCACGTGCCCGATGACGAGGACCCGCTGCCCGTCCCAGCGCAGCGGCAGGTCTGCGAGGAACCGCCCGATGCGCGCCACCGCCTGCCGCCAGCTTTCCCCGCCCGGATAGGGCTGGTCGAGATGCTCGCGCCGGCCCGCGTGCAGTTCGGCCGTCGGCATTCCGTTGCGCCGCCCGTAGTCGCACTCCCGCAACCGCCAGTCATGCAGCACCGGAATCGCCGTCGCCCCGAACGCTATGGCGGCCGTCGCAGCCGCACGAGTCAGGTCGGAGCAGAACACCGCGGTGATCCCGTCATCCGCGCGGCGGCGGCCCAGTTGCCCGGCCAGCGCCCGCCCTCGTTCGGACAACTCGCCGGGCAGCCAGCCTGTGGCCCGCCCCTCCTCGTTGTCAACCGTCATGGAATGGGACTCAAAGACCACCTCGATGCCCACCCCGCCACCCTACGAACGCCACACGGCGACAGGCCAGCCAGGCACGGGGAAGAGTGGCTCGATGTGCCGCCGGTCAGGCGGCCTCGGCGGGTGGGCTGTGGCTGCGGCGGACCCGGTCGCGGTCGGGGCTGGTCACGGTCACGGTTCCGTCCGGGTTGAGGACGATCTGCCAGCCCTCGCGGTGCACGAGGACCAGATGGTGGAACGCGCACAACAATGCGAGGTTGGCCAGGCTGTTCTTGCCGCCTTTGTGGCGGGGCCGGATGTGGTGCGGGTGGCAGCGCGCGGGCGGCTGGCAGCAGCCGGGCCAGCGGCAGTACCGGTCTCTGAGGATGACCAGCCGCCGCAGGTGCGCCGGGATGGCGTCGGTGGCGGTGCCGGTGTCCAGCGGCAGGCTGACCGCGGCGGCGGCGCCGCCGAGCACCCCGGTCCGCAGGTACGCCGCCAGC
>DATAVV010000217.1:0-4729 GCA_036267555.1 Streptosporangiaceae bacterium
CGGCGGCGAACTGGAGGTGACCGCCTCCATCGAGCAGCCCAACCCGTCCAGCGGGCTCGGGTACTGGCCCGCGTTCTGGATGCTCGGGCCCGGCCAGTGGCCGGAGAACGGCGAGATCGACATCATGGAGGACGTCAACGCCCTGTCCGAGCTGTCCGGCACCGTCCACTGCGGCACCGACCCGGGCGGGCCGTGTAACGAGCCGGACGGCATCGGCAGCGGGCTGGTGGGCTGCGGCGGCTGCCAGACCGGTTACCACACCTACACCATGATCCTGAACCGGACGAACGCCTCGGACGAGTCGATCACGTTCTACCTGGACGGGAACCAGTACTTCAGCGTGAGCGAGAGCCAGGTCGGAACCTCGACGTGGCAGGCGGCCTTCGACCACAACCTGTCGATCATCTTCGACCTGGCCATGGGCGGCGCCTACCCCAACGGCGTGTGCGGGTGCACCTCGCCGAGCAGCTCGACCAGCTCGGGCGGCACGATGAGCGTGGCCTACGTCGCGGCCTACACGACCGGCTCGTCGTCGACCCCGCCGCCCACCGGGAACACCGGGCCGATTGTCGGCTACGAGGGCCTGTGCGTGGACGACCGCGGCGCGAGCACCGCCAACTACAACCCGGTCCAGGTGTACACCTGCAACAACACCGCCGCGCAGCAGTGGACGGTCGTGGCGGCGGGCAGCACGCTGCAAGCGCTCGGCAAGTGCATGGACATCAACGGCGGCGGTACCGCCGACGGCACCGCCGTGGACCTGTACGACTGCAACGACACAGCCGCGCAGGTCTTCATACCGCAGTCCAACGGGTCGCTGTACAACCCGCAATCGGGCAAGTGCCTCGACGACACCGGCTACGGCGGCTCCGGCACCCAGCTTCAGATCTGGGACTGCAGCGGCAACGCCAACCAGCAATGGAGTCTGCCGTGATGCGAGTCTTCGCTGGTAGATCGGCTTGACGAACACAGGCACGGGGCCAGGCCGGCCGGTCTAGACTCATCGCCCGTGCTGATAGGGGCCGATCTCCGGGGCGCGCCGATCTCGGCGCGCCCCGGCTCGGCCCCCGGTCCGGCCCTTGCCGCCCCGCGCGCCGGCCCGGCGCGCGGACTGCGGCTGAGCGACTGCTACGCCCCGGAGTCGCTGCTGGCCCAGCGGGTCGACGTCACGGCCAGGAAGGTAGGCGTGGACCGGACATGGCATGCTACTCATTTTCGGGCCGAGATTTGCCACTGCGCCCGATCAGGGCGGCGACGTGGACCTGCTCGGTGAACCGCGGGCCGGGGCCGGTGAAACCGCGGATGTGCTTGGCGAACGCGGCTCGCCGGCTGGGCGGGGGCAGCAGGTCGACGGGCATCGCGGAGTACACGCTGCCGATGAGCTCGTCGAAGTTCAGGTCGCCGGTGTAGTCCACGGACACCTCGTGCACGTCGGTGAACCCGGCCGCCAGCATCGCGGCCTGGTAGCCCTGCCGCGACGCGGCGTCCGTGCCGCAGCAGGACTCCAGCCGGGTGTCCAGCCAGCGTTCCAGCCCCGCGCGCAACGCCCGCGACCACGCCGACGGCTGCTGCCACAGGGGCGTGCCGTTGGCGATCACGGCGAGACCGCCGCCGGGCCGCAGCACCAGCCGCAACGCGGCGAACAGGTCCTCGCCCGACGTCAGGTGGATCGCGTTGGCCAGCGTCACCGCGGCCAGGGCCTGCCCGCCGGCCAGCGAACCGACCGCCGGCAGATCACGATCGGAGCCGAGTACCCACGTCACGTTGGTCACACCCTCGTCGGCGGCGGCCTGCCGGGCCAGCGTCAGCATGTCCGGCTCGGGATCGATGCCGGCCACGGCGCGGACACGGCCGGCCAGGGCGAGCGTCAGCTGCCCAGTGCCGCACCCGAGGTCGGCTACGACGTCGCCGGGACCCAGACGCAGGGCTTGGGTCAGCAGGTCGACGAGGGCCGGCGGGTAACCGCGCCGGAACCTGGCGTAGAACGCGGCCACCTCGCCGCTGAAGTCACCGCTCATCCCGCCAGCCTGGCGCGGCCAGGCCCGGCCGAGGTCGTCGTTCTGCTCTCAGCGAGGGTGCCGGACGTATCCTGAAACGCCGTGAGGGAAAACTTCGCGACCGTGCTGGAAACCGTGGCGGACGTCCGCGCCGATTTCACCGCGGTCACGCACGGAGAGCGCAGCCGGACCTGGCGGGACCTGGACGACCGGGCGTCGCGGCTCGCCGCGTTCCTGGCCGGCCGCGGGGTCGGGGCCCAGAGCCGGGTAGCGATCGCGCTGTACAACGGCATCGAGTACCTGGAGAGCGTCTTCGCAGTGCTCAAACTGCGGGCCATCCCGGTCAACGTCAACTACCGGTACCAGCCCGATGAGATGCTGCATCTCTTCGACGACGCGCAGGTCACCGCCGTGATCTTCGACGCGTCGCTGGGCGAGCGCGTGGCCGCGGCCCGGGCCGGGTCACGCACGCTGCACACGCTGGTGCAGGTCGGCGGCCCGGACGCGGACCCCGCGAGTGACGGCCCCGCGACTGACGGCCCCGCGACTGACGACTACGAGCAGGCCATCGCCGCGGCGGCGCCGCGGCGGCGTGAGACGCGCGGCGTGGAGCACTGGCTCATGTATACCGGCGGGACCACGGGAAAGCCCAAGGGCGTGCTGGTCCGGCATTCCTGGCTCTACTCGGTCGTCTCGGCCAACGGGTTCCTGCTCGTCGGCGAGCCGATCCCGGACTCGCTGGACGCGCTGCGCGCGACGACGCGGCGGCTGAGCGCGCGCGGCGACGCGATCGTGTGCCTGCCCGCGCCGCCGCTCATGCACGCGACGGGCATGTACACCACGCTGGGCGCGCTGCTGGCCAGCGGCCGGGTGGTCTACCTGACCGGGCGCTCCTACGACGCCGGCGAACTGGCGCGCACGATCGCCGCGCAGCGCGTCGACACGGTCTCCATCGTGGGGGACGTGTTCGCCCTGCCGCTGGCCGACGTACTGGATCGCGCCGCGCGCGCCGGGCAGCCCTACGACCTGTCCAGCCTGCGGCGCATGCTGAGCGTCGGCGTGACGTGGAGCGCGGACGTCAAGCGGCGGCTGCTGGCGCACGCCGATTTCGTCTGCCGGGACATGGTGGCCGCGTCGGAGGGCGGCCCGTTCGCCGTCTGCGAGACCCGCCGCGGCGACGGCGTTGTCACCGGGCGGTTCACGCTGCTGCCCGGAGCGAGGGTCATCGACGACGCGGGTCACGACGTGACCGCGGGCTCGGGTCAGGTCGGCATGCTCGCCGCGCCCGCCGACGACGAGGTCGGCTACCTCGGTGACGAGGCGAAGACCGCGCAGACGTTCCGCAGCTACGGCGGGAAACGCTGGGTCGTGCCCGGCGACCTGGCCTCGATCGCGGCGGACGGCTCGGTCACTTTTCACGGGCGCGGCAGCCGCGTCATCAACACCGGCGGCGAGAAGGTGTTCGCCGAAGAGGTCGAGCAGGTCCTCATCGAGCACCCCGGCGTCCGCGACGCGCTCGTGGTCGGGCTGCCCGACCAGCGCTGGGGACACCGTGTGACCGCGGTGGTGTCGGTCAGCGACGGCGGCCCGACGGCGGACGAGCTGACCGACCACGTCGCGCGGCGGCTGGCCGACTACAAGAAGCCACGCGGCATCGTGTTCGTCGACGACGTCCGGCGCAGCCCGTCCGGCAAGGCGGACCTGCGCTGGGCGCAGACCGTCGCCGCCGGGGGAGACGCCAGCCGCTGAGCCATGGCCGGCGGGTCGGGGGAGACAGACGCGCCAGGCGCGCCCCGGCGCCTCCGCGCTGCTGCCGCTGCCGTCCTGCCTGGCCAGAGGCGCAATACTGTCCCGCAGCCGTGGATCACTCGTCCCGCGGCCATGATGACTCGTTCAGGAGGCCACGTGTCCGCCACGTTCATCACGTCCCTGCCCGTGACCGGCCCGGGCCTGCGGGTCGCGGTCAAGGACCTTATCGACATGGCCGGCCTGCCCACCACCGCTGGCTCGCGGGTCATCGCCGAGACCGCGGCCCCGGCCGAGGCCGACGCGGCCTGCCTGGCGGGCCTGCGGGCGTCCGGCGCGCAGATCGTGGGCCGGACGAACCTGCACGAGATCGCGCTCGGGGTCACCGGGATCAACCCCTGGTTCGGCACGCCGGTCAACCCGCTGGACCCCTCGCGCGTGCCGGGCGGGTCCTCCAGCGGATCCGCCGTGGCCGTGGCCGCCGGCGAGGCCCGGGTGGCTTACGGCACCGACACCGGGGGATCGGTCCGGATCCCCGCCGCGTGCTGCGGGGTCTGCGGGCTGAAGACGACGGCCGGCCGCATCCCGGTCGCCGGGGTCCGGCCGCTGGCGCCCAGCCTGGACACGGTCGGGCCGATGGCGGCGGACGTGGCCGGCCTGGTCCTGGGCATGCAACTGCTGGAGCCGGGCTTCGCCCCGGTGGCGCAGGCCGGCTCGCCACGCGTGGGCCGGCTGCGGATCCCGGCCGCGCCCGACGTCGACGACGCGGTGACCGCCGCCGTGCGCGCCACGGACTGGGAGGTCACAGACGTGGACCCGGCCGAGTGGCTCACCGCCACCCGGTGGACGCTGACGATCCTGGTTGCCGAGGCCTACCAGGCCAACCGGGACCTGTTCGACCACGACGCCGGCCGGCTCACGCCCGGTGTGGCCCGGCGCCTGGACGATGGCCGCCAGGTCACGCCGGCCGCGATCGCCGCGGCTAC
>DATAVV010000218.1:0-1698 GCA_036267555.1 Streptosporangiaceae bacterium
GACGGAGGAGCCATCGTGACCAGAGCGGCAATGGGTGCCGTGGTGACCGGAGGCGGCAGCGGGATCGGGCGCGCCCTGGCCCGGCGGCTGGCCGCGGGCGGGGCCCGGGTGGTGGTCAACGACATCGACCCGGGCGCGGCCAAGGCGGTCGCGGATGAGGTTGGCGGCCTGGCCGCCCCGGCCGACGTCGCCACCCCGGACGGAGTGGCCGGCCTGGTCGCGGCGGCCCGCGACTACCTGGGCGAGATCGACCTGTACTGCTCGAACGCCGGTATCGCGGTCGCCGGTGACGTCAACGGCGAGGGGCCGGCCGCGGCCGAAACAGACTGGCAGCGCTCCTGGGACGTCAACGTCATGGCCCACGTGCGCGCGGCCGAGCAGTTGCTGCCTGGATGGCTGGCTCGGGGCGACGGCCGGCTGGTCATCACCGCCTCGGCCGCGGGCCTGCTGACCATGCTCGGCACCGCGCCGTACTCGGTCACCAAGCACGGGGCGGTCAGCTACGCGGAATGGCTGGCCGCGACCTACGGGCACCGCGGGCTCAAGGTGCATTGCCTGTGCCCGCAGGGGGTACGCACGAACATGTTGTCCGATGCCGGGCGGGCCGGTGATGTCGTGCTGCGGGAGTCCGCGATCGAGCCCGAGGCCGTGGCCGAGGCGGTGTGGTCGGGCATCGCGGACGGGCGCTTCCTGATCCTGCCGCACCCGGAGGTGGCCGGCTACTACGCGCTGCGGGCCAGCGACACCGACAAGTGGCTGCGCGGCATGAACCGGTTGCAGCAGCGCATCGATACGGAGCAGGGCTGATGAGCGAATTGGGAGGCACACGGTGAGGGCATGGCAGGTTCATCAGTTCGGTGAGCTGCGGGATGTGCTCACCCTCGCCGCCGACGTCCCCGATCCCGAGCCTGGCCCGGGCCAGATCTTCGTGCGCGTCCTGGCCGCACCGGCCAACTTCCCGGACATCCTCATGTGCCAGGGCGGCTACCAGGTCAAGCCGCCGCTGCCGTTCACCCCGGGGGTGGAACTGTGCGGCGAGGTGGTCGCGCTCGGCCCGGGGGTGACCGGGCTGACCCCCGGTGACCGCGTGGTGGGCACGGCCGCCCTGCCCGCCGGCTCGTTCGGCGAGGTGGCGATCATGGACGCGGCGTCGGCCTACCCCGCGCCGGAAAGCTTCGATGACGCCGAGGCGGCCGCGTTCTTCATCAGCTACCAGACCGGCTGGTTCGGCTTGCACCGCCGGGCCCGGATCGCCCCGGGCGAGACCCTGCTCGTGCACGCGGCGGCGGGCGGGGTCGGCAGTGCCGCGGTCCAGCTGGGCAAGGCGGCCGGGGCCCGGGTGATCGGGGTGGCCGGCGGCGAGCACAAGGCGGCCGTGGCCCGCGAGCTCGGCGCCGACGTGGTGATCGACCGGAACACCGAGGACTTCGTAGCGGTGGTCAAGGAGGTCACCGAGGGCCGCGGAGCCGACGTGGTCTACGACTCCGTGGGCGGGGACGCCTACGACCGGTCCACCAAGTGCATCGCCTTCGAGGGCCGCATCCTGATCATCGGGTTCGCGGGGGGCCGGGTGCCCACGCCGGCCCTCAACCACGCGCTGGTCAAGAACTACTCGATCGTTGGCCTGCACTGGGGGCTGTACGCGAGCAAGGAGCCCCAGGCGCTGCGCGACTGCCACGACCAGCTGCTCAAGCTGGC
>DATAVV010000219.1:0-14496 GCA_036267555.1 Streptosporangiaceae bacterium
CGTAGTTCCTGACCGTCTGCGTGATGCCGGTCGCCTCGCCGTAGGAGAGCGTGGAGGCCCGGTTGACCGCGTCGGTGCTGGCCGGGCCCAGCATGAACCCCATGCCGGCCCCGGCCAGGATGATGAACCACTGCTGGTGGCTGAAGTTCAGGTCGGTGACCTTCCCGGCCCACAGGTAGAACCCGGCCGCGCCCAGCAGGCAGCCGAGCGCGACCGGGAGCTTGGCGCCGCGGCGGTCCAGCAGGCGGCCGCCGATCTGCGCGGCGATCACGAAGCCGATGAAGAAGTACAGCAGGATGATGCCCGCCTGGGACGCCGACTTGCCCAGCGAGATCTGGGCGTACTCGCTGCCGAAGAAGAACACCGGAATGAACACCAGGTTGGTGATGAACAGCACGCCGTTCTCGACCAGGAACGGCCGGATGCGGAAGATGCTTACCCGCATCAGCGGCGACTCGGTGCGGACCTCGACGAAGAAGAACACGACCAGCAGGATCAGGCCCACGGCGATGGACAGGCCGATCAGCGGGTTGCTCCAGCCCCAGACGTTGGACTGCTGGAAACCGAACACGCTCAGGGCCACGCCCGCCGCGATCAGGGCCACGCCGCGGTAGTCCATCCGCGCGGGCCGGTGTTCGGTCGTCGGCCGGGATGCCATGATCAGGACCAGCGCGATGAGCGCGACCGGGATGTTGACCCAGAAGATCGCCCGCCACGTCCACTGGGTCAGGTAGCCGCCCAGGACCGGGCCGATCGCGGTGAGCCCGCCCGCGATGCCGAAGAACAGGGCCAGGGCCTTGCCGCGCTCGCGCAGCGGGAACGTCTGCACCACGATGGCCAGCGCCGCGGGGAACATGATGGCGCCGCCGATGCCCTGGACGGCTCGGAAGAACACGATCCAGGTCTCGGCCAGGCTCCCGGTCGGGGTCAGCCCGCACAGCGCCGACGCGCCCGCGAACACGATCACGCCCAGCGTGACCATCCTGCGGTGACCGATCGTGTCGGCCAGGCGGCCGCCGAATGCGAAGAACGCGGCCAGCGTGAGCAGGTAGGCGTTCACCGCCCACTGCACGCCGGTGCTCGACAGCCGGAGTTCCTTCTGGATCTCGGGTACGGCGATGGACACGATGGTCTGGTCGATGAACGTCATCGCGACGGCGAAGATCATCGCCGCCAGGATGAGGTTTCTCGGCCCGCGCCGCGCCGCGTCGCTGACTGTCATGGCCCCCCCGCTGGGTCTTGTCCGCATTCAGCCGCCAGGACGCAGCCTAGGCTTCTTGATCAGCCCTGCCCAGATCAGGCAAGTAACGGCCGGAGCCGCTGAAGCGCGGGGGGCCCTGGTTCCGCTAGTCGGCGGTGCCGGGCGCCTGCACGTAGGCCGGCCGGCGTCGCTTCAGCCGACGCCCGTCCAGCGTCCACAACCGCTGGCAGGCGGTGCAGCCGAGCAGTTCGCCGAACCTCTTCGAGATCTTGCCGGAGGGTCCGATCATGCCACCGCAGGCGCAGTTGTCACCCGCGGACACCCGGCGCGCGGCCCGTCGCTGGACCAGCCGGCGCCGCCTCGGGGTCGTCGGCCGCAACTCGTGACTCACGAACTTGACGGCGATCAGAACAGAGCCCACCACCACGACGATGACGATCGTCACTAAGTAACCCATTTGCGCCTCCGGTGGCGGGATGTGCACACCCTACTGCCCGGCAAGCACACAAGGTAACGCCGCACGCCACGCGGGTTCGCTTGCCATTCTTAGGCAGAAACCTAATACTTAGGTTTGTGGCTAATGAGACCGTGATCTGTACATACCGGGTGCGGCCGGAGGCGGAGGATCGCTTCCTCGACCTGCTGGGCCGCCACTGGAGCACGCTGCGCGACCTGGGTTTCGTGACCGAAGAGGCGTCGCTGGTGCTGCGGGGCACCGATGGCGGCCTCACCTACGTGGAGATCTTCACGTGGGTGGAAGGCGGATTCGGCCAGGCTCACGAGCACCCCGACGTGCTGGCGATCTGGGAGCCGATGGATCCGCTGCTTGAAGAGCGCGACGGCCGGCCCCGTTGGGAGTTCCCGCACTTCGAGCGGGTAACCCTGGCCTCGTGAGCCCGCGGCCGCGCGGACTGGCCGAACTCGACGCCTTCGACGAGGTATTCGGCGCGCTGGCGAACCGGTCTCGCCGCACGATCCTGTCGGTGCTGCACGCGCGGGGCGGCGAGATGACCTCCGGGGCCATCGCGGGCCGTTTCGAGCATTCCTGGCCGACGATCTCACAGCACCTGCGCGTGCTCCAGCAGGCTGGCCTGGTCACGGTCGAACTACGCGGCCGCGAGCACGTCTACCGGCTGCAGGCCGGCCGGCTGCACGAGGTCGCGGGCGGCTGGCTCAGCCGGTTCCGCTAACCTGCTTAGCCGGGCCGGGCCGGCTGGGCTGCGCGTGCTCGTGCAGGCCGGCTAGCGGTTCCGGCCGTCGAGCCACAGGGCCCAGCGCTGGACCGAGCCGACGTGCAGCAGTCCCGCCTGCGCCCACGGGTCTTGGCTCATTCGCGTGGTGATCTCCCGCTCGTCCGCGGCCTCGATCAGTTGCAGCGCGCCCTGGTTGCCGTCCCCGGTCGGGCCGCCGAGAATCACGAACCCGTCGTCCACGAGCTTGTCCATGAACGACGCGTGGTCGTCCCAGCCATCCTGCTCCCGGATCGGGCGCGAGGAGTCCCAGTTCGGCCCGTGGACCATCGTGACCGCGAAATACGCCATGAGGACACCGTAACCGCGGCCGCCGACATCCCCGCCCGCCATGAGCCATCTGAGATAACACTTATTGAGTACGGCTTCCCGCCGGTGGCCGGGCGCCTGCTGGGTTACCTGCTCATCTGCCGGCCACCGCGGCAGACGCTCACGGACCTGAGCGAGGCGCTGCAGGCGAGCCGCAGCGCGATCACCACGGCGGTCGCGCTCCTGGAGCGCTACCACGCGGTGCGCCGCACCCGGTCCGCCGGACAGCGCGCGGACCACGTCGACCTCGACCCCCGGGCCCTCGATCCCACCGGGTTCGCGGGCGAGTCCTACCGCGCGCAGGCGGTGCTGGCCCGCGAGGCGCTGGGCCTGCTGGCCGAGGACGACGTGGCGCGGCGCTCGGTGATCGCCGAGGCCGCCGCGTTCTATGACTTCCTCGCCGAGCGCATGCCCGCCCTGCTCACCGAATGGCATGCCCAGCGCGACCAGCTACGGGCCCGGGCCGCCCTGGCAGCGAGGTGCTGACCACGGTGGCGGGACGGCTGGAGCAGGCCGGGCTGGACTACAGCGAGCTGGGACTGCGGCTGGCCAGCCTGGACGAAGTTTTCCTGGCGCTGACCGGTCATCAGCCCCGCACCGAGCGCGCGGATGCGGATAAGGAGCCGATATGAGCCCGGCGCGGACGGTACAGCAGAGCCTGACCCTGACCTGGCGCAGCCTGGTCAAGATCCGGCACTCACCGGATCAGTTGCTGGACGTGGCGCTGACCCCGGTGATCTTCGTCGTGGTGTTCGTGTTCCTGTTCGGCAACGCGATCTCCGGAAGCTGGCACTCCTATCTGCAGTTCGTGCTGCCCGGGGTCGCGGTGCAGGCGCTGCTGTTCGGGACGATGAACACCGCGCTCGGGCTCAGCACCGACCTGCGCACCGGCGTGTTCGACCGGTTCCGGAGCCTGCCCATCGCCCGCAGCGCCCCGCTGGTCGGCCGGGTGCTCGGCGACGGGGTACGCAACGTGTTCTCGCTGTTCCTGGTGTTCGCCATCGGCGCGGTCATCGGCTTCCGGCCGCACGGCCGCCCGCTGGACTGGGTGGCCGGCTGCGGGCTGATCATGCTGTTCTCGTTCGCGATCTGCTGGGTGGCCGTGCTGATCGGCGTCGTGGCCAGGACGCCGGAGGCCATCCAGGGCCTCAGCCTGGCGATGATCTTCCCCTTCGTGTTCGGCAGCAACGTGTTGGTGCCGGTCGGCAAGCTACCCGGCTGGCTGCAGGCCTGGGTGAAGGTCAACCCGGTGTCGCAGGTGGCCAGCGCCGGGCGCGGGCTGATCCTGGGTACGCCATCGGGTCACGCGGTGATCGCGTCGCTGCTGTGGACGGCCGCCCTGGTGCTGGTCTTCGGCTCGGCCGCGGTCTGGGCCTACCGCCACCGGTCCTGATCTCACGTTCCGTGCATTCCTCGTAACACTTTGCCCCCGACCCGGGCACCGGGCCGCCGCGATCGAGCGATCATGGCCGATGAATGGAAGTCTGGTGCTCATATACGGACACCAGACCTCCATTCATAGCGTTGATCGTTCGGCCAGCGGCACCCGTTGGCCGTCTGGGCGTGTCATGCGGGCCGAGGGGGAGCCGGGGCGGGAGTTGCTGCTGGGATTGCGCCGCTGGGTTTGGCGGTGGGGTTCTGGCGGTGAGTTCTGGCGGCGGCTAGGCGGTGCGCGGGGCGAGTCGCGATAGGGCGGCGACGGCCTCGGCCGAGGTGACCAGGCGCCCGGGGTCAACGGCCAGCCGGGCCAGCAGCCGGCGCAGCCGCAGGCCGGCGACGACGACCGCAGCCCCGGCGTCGTCGGTGACCTCCAGGGGGCCCAGCAGCGCGATCCGCATGTCGTGCTCGCCTCACGGCCCGGGCGGCTCGGGCTCGGCCGGCTGCTGGCGCTCCAGGGCGGCCAGCCTGAGCTCGAGCTGATCGACACGGTGCCGGAGGATTTCCAGCTGTGCCTCGTCGGACAGCCGCCGCTCCGCGCTGCGGCGCAGCCGGGGCGACGCCTTGGCTCGCGCCGCGATCAGGTCGAGCGGCACCAGTCGCTGCGGGCCGTGCGGGCCGTCGACGAGCCGGGACGGAATCTGGCCGGTCCGGTACCAGTTGCGCAGCGCGGCCCGGGAGACACCGGTATCGGCGACCGCGCGCTCGAGCGTCACCCACTCCGAGCCCTCGAACTGCGCGGTCAACTCCAGTTCGAGTTCCCACGCGTCCAGCCGCTCCTCCCAGTCCATGACGGCGATTCTCCCATCCTCAGGCCCATCCGGCGGCCCCTCCGCGGCCTGGCGCGTTCCGGGCCGGCCGGCGCGACGTGCCTGCAACGCGTAGACCGCCACCCAGCCCGACCATATTAATAGCATGGTATTGACTGGGTATAACAGACTGCGGCACGCTGAACCCATGTTTGAGCGATTCACCAACTTGGCCCGCCGGGTCGTCGTCAGGTCCCAGGAAGAGGCCCGCGGGCTCCAGCACAACTACATCGGCACCGAGCACCTGCTGCTCGGGCTGCTTGACGTGCGCGACGGGCTCGCCGCGCAGGCCCTCGACCGCTTCGGAATGACGCCAGAGGGCGCCAGAGAAGAGGTCAAGTCCATGATCGGCATCGGAAAGAAGCCGATGTCCGGGCACATCCCTTTCACCCCGCGGGCCAAGAAGACCCTCGAACTCGCCCTGCGCGAGGCCCTCGAACTCCACCACAACTACATCGGCACCGAGCACCTGCTGCTCGGCGTGATCCGGGAAGGCGAGGGAGTCGGCGCGCAGATCCTGCAGGGGCACGCCGCGGACCTGCCGGCCGTGCGCATGGCCGTGATCGACCTGCTCCAGTCGGCCACGTCCCGGGAGAGCCGCCGTAGCCTGGCTCGCCTGATACGGGCCCGCAGCGGCGAGACCGACCTGGGCGACGACGATCCGGCCGACCTGCCCACCACACCCGCGGCGCAGACCAGCCTGGGCGAGGCGGCCCGCTTGGCCGGCCGGCTGCCGGTCGGCTCGCACCACCTGCTGCTCGCGGCGCTGGCCGATCCGGACACCGCGGCGGCGCGGACACTGGTTAGCCTGGGCGTCGACCTGCACCAGGCCCGGGAGGCGCTGCGCCAGGCCGACGTGGCCGGCACCAGCGACGAACTGCCCGAGGAGGCAGGCAGACGGCAGATGCGGATCCGCATAACCGACGACCGGGTCACGGTCGAGGCGACCGACAAGACGATCATCGACCTCGCCCGTAACGCGCTCGAGGCCATCGGCGACCAGGCCGACCCGGCTGGCACGATCCGCGGTGACCTGGCGGCCAGCACCAGCCTGAGCGAGGTCTGGCTGGCCCTGGAGGAGAGCCTTCGGGACATCCGCCGCCGGGCTCAGGCGGGGGCGGGCGCCTCCGCCCCCGAGGCGCCGGAAGCGGGGGCTCCGGCGGCCGGCCCGTCCGCGCCGGACAAACCAGCCGAGCCAGGGGCGGCCTAGCTCCCCCCGGCTGGACCTGGCCCCGGCTGAACCCCCGCCTGGCCCGCCCCCGCCCCGCACGGCGGGGCAGGCGATCAGCCGGCCGGCGCCACGTTCTGGTTGATCCTGAAGAAGTTGCCCGGGTCGTATGCGGCCTTGATCCGGGCCAGTCGGTCGTAGTTACCGCCGTAGGCGGCCCGGACGCCGGCATTCCCCTCGTCCATCATGAAGTTCATGTAGCCGCCTCCGGCGGAGGTGGGGTGCAGGGCTTCCCAGTACCGCACCGCCCAGTCCTTGATTTTGGCGGCGTTGGCCGGGTCGGGGTCGACCCCGACGATGACCCCGGCCCAGCCGGCGTCCCGGTAGGCGAAGGCGGTCGACTCGGCGCTGACGCGGTGCACGGCCCCGTCGATCGGGTAAAGGTGCATCGTCGAGTGCGGGGTGGGCAGCGCCTCACCGAACTGCTGGTGGATCGCGATGGCCTGGTCCGAGATCTCGTTGAAGAAATCAGCCTTCCAGTACCACTGCAGGCCGGCCGGGTACAGCGCGTCGAAGATGCTCTGCAGCACCGGGAAGGGCATCGGCATGATCGCGTCGAGGAGCGGCGAGCCGTAGGCACGCACCGGCGCCAGGACCTCGTCGGCGCGCTCGGCGGGGCCGGTGTAGGACCAGAGGATCGCGCACGCCTTGCGCAGCCAGAGATCTTCGGGGAACGGCGGGGCGGGCGGGATTGTGAGCAGGCCGAGCCAGCCGCTGACGTTCTCGGGCAGGCTGGGCTGCATCTCGCGGTACCAGCGCATGACGTCGCTGGCGTCGGCGATGTCATAGAGCACGGGCCCGGCGACGACGTTGCCGACGTCGTGGCAGCGGAACTCGAACGAGGTCACCACGCCGAAGTTCCCGCCGCCGCCGCGCAGCGCCCAGAACAGGTCCGGGTGTTCTTGCTCGCTGGCCGTGACGAACGTGCCGTCGGCGAGCACGACGTCGGCGGAGATCAGGCTGTCGATGGTGAGCCCGTACTGCCGGGACAGATAGCCGATGCCGCCGCCGAGCGTGAGGCCGCCCACCCCGGTGGTGGAAATGAAACCGGACGGGACGGCCAGGCCGAACGCGCCGGTCGCATGGTCGACGTCCCCCCAGACACAGCCGCCCTCCACGCGCGCGGTCCCGGCCGCGGGGTCGACGCGGATTCCCCGCAGGCCAGACAGGTCGATGGCCAGGGCGTCATCCCACACCCCCAGGCCGCCCGCGTTGTGCCCGCCGCCGCGCACGGACACGCGCAGGCCGCTGTCGGCCGCGAACCGGACCGCGGTGATGACGTCGGCCACGTCGGCGCACCGGGCCACCGCCGCCGGCCTGCGGTCGATCATCCCGTTGTACACCGCCCGGGCCGCGTCGTATCCGTCGTCGCCGGGCTGGATTACCGGCCCGCGCGCGGCCACCGCGAGCGCGTCGAACGTATCCGCCTGTGCTGTGCTGGTCATGGAAGCTCCCCGAAATTCGGCCGACCGCCTGATCGGCCGGATGCCCGGCACCGTAGGCCGCCGCGCGTTCGCGGATCGTTCGCCGCGCGTCCTGGTCGCCCGCGCTCAGCCCGCCAGGTCTCCGGCGGCGCGGCGGGCCAGCGCGACGGCGCCCTGCTGGTGCGCCAGGTCGGCGGCCCGGTGTAGCAGGCCGGCGGCGGCCGGCCCGCGCTGGCGGCGCGCGTCGAGCCGGTACAACTCCGGCAGCCACCAGCGCTCGTCTTGGACGGTCGCCGCGGCGCGTGCCGACTCCAGGACCGCGCCCGCCGCCTCGTCCTGCCCGGCGGTCAGCAGCGTCTCGGCCAGCAGGGCCAGGTAGTAAGGCTGGCGGGCCAGAGCGCCCTGGTCACGAAGGTGGCCGAGCCCGGCGCGGATCTGCCCGGCGCCCTCGGTGCCGCCGGTGCACCAGCCGTCCAGGATCAGCGCCCAGTCGCCGTAGTAGGCCAAGTCGTAATGGGCGCAGATCTCCTGGGTCCGGCGGGCGAACTCCCGTGTCCGCTCGCGGTCGCCGCGCAGTTGATGGGTGATCGCGGCGTAGGCGAGGGCGACCGCGAGTGTGAACGGGTGCTCCACCTCCCGCGCGCGGGCGTGCGCCCAGTCGCACCAGCGCAGCGCGTCGGCGTCCCGGCCGAGCAGCCACAGGGCATGCGCTGACCAGGCCCGCGCGTGCACCTCGAGCCTGGTGCCGACCGGGGACGGCGCCGCGTCGTGGCATAGCTCGTGGGCCAGGGCGAAGTGCCGCAGCGACTGCTCGTGGTGCCCGAGCGTGGTGGCCGTCCCGGCCACGGCGAAGTGCGCCTGGCCCGTGACGTCCGGATGCAGGTGGCTGAGCTGCAGGCTGCGCTGGGCGAAGTCGTGGGCTGTCGTGACATGCCCTTGCACGAACGCGACGGTGAACAGCCCCACCAGGCTGATCAGCTGGGACCGGGTGTCGCCGAGCTGGCCGGACAGGTCCATGATCCGTTCGAACACGGACTGCAGCTCGGTCGATGCGTAGCCGCATTGCGCGTTCAGCGGCGGGGCCAGCGCCGCCTGGATGGCTAGCTCGCTGGCGTCGCGGTCGCGCCCGGCGGGTGTCTGCCGCAGCAACTCGGCGGCGCGCCGGTAGTGCCGGATGGCCTTCTGATTGGCGAAAACGCCGGTGGCGACCTCGGCCGCCCGCACATGATGCGGCACCGCGCGGGCGGGCAGGTCGGCCCGCTCGAACTGGTAGGCCAGGGCCGCCGCGGCGACGCCCGGCTGGTCGGCGTGGGCCAGTTCGAGCGCCTCGGCCGCGCGCCGGTGCAGCATGCCCCGCCGGGGCGGGCTTATCTCGTGGTATGCGGTGGCCCGCAGCAGGTCGTGGACGAAGTCGTAGCCGGCCGCGGAGTGCTCCCGGATGATCCGCCGCCGCCAGAGTTCGTCGACGGCGCCGATCAACGCGTCGGGGCCCAGGTCGCTGGCGGCGGCGAGCAGGTCCAGGGTGAAGTCCCTCCCGATAACGGCGGCCAGTTCCGCGATCTCGCGCGCGGCCGGGCTGGCCTGCGCGATCCGCCCCGCCAGCAGGGCGCGAACGCCCGGTCCCGGGTCGCGGTGCCACGCCCCGCCCGGCGCGGCCTGGCCGGTGGCCGGGGCGGGCGGTCCGTTGTCCGCGGCGTCCGCCGTCCCGAGGCTGTCCAGCAGGCCGGCCCGGACCGACTCGATGATCAGCAGCGGGTAGCCGCCGGCCGCGGCGTGCAGCCAGTCCGCCTCGCGGCGCGATAGCGCGCCGCCGCGGACCTGGGCCGCCAGTTCCGCGGACTGCCCGGCGTCGAGCGGTGTCAGGGTCAGCTCGGTGACCTGGCCGGACGAGCGCAGGGCCTGCAGCATCTCGGTGAGCGCGGCGTTGCCGTCGATCTCCTCTATGCGTGACGCGGCGACCACCAGCACCGGATGACCCTGGGCCAGGCGTAGCAGCAACTGCAGCCAGGCCAGGGTGTGCTCGTCGCACCACTGAAGATCGTCGAGCAGCAGCAGGGCGGGCCGGCCTGGCGACAGCACGGCCCGGGCCAGGCCTTCGAAGAACCGGTGCCGCTGCCAGGCGTCCGCCAGCGGGCGTGGCGGGGCGACCGGCTCCGCGTCGGAGGGCGGGACCAGCCGGTCGACCTCCCTGGCCCATACCGGCTCGAGCCGGTCGCGGGCGGATCGCAGCGCCGGGCTGCGCAGCCACTCCGACACCGGGGCCAGGGCCAGCCGGCCCCGGGCCGCGAAGCAGCAGGCCCGCATGGTGTCGGCGCCGGTGCGCTGGACCGCGGCGGATAGCTCATCAAGTAGCCGGCTCTTGCCGATACCCGCCTCACCCGTCACCACGGTCAATCCGGCCTGGCCGCGCCGGGCCTCGTCCCACCGTCGCCGCAGCAACCCGAGTTCGGCGTCGCGCCCGATCAGCGCCGCGGGCATCTCACGGGTGGTGCGGCCGGGGCCTGCGGTTCGGGCACGGGCGGCCCCGGTCCCGCCCGCCGCGGCGTCCGCCGGTACTCCGCCGCCCGGACCGCCGCCCGGACCGCCGCCGGGACCGCCGCCCGGACCGCGGGCCGGGTTGCGCTCGTCCTGGGATTGCGGCGGACCGCCCACGAGACGCTGGTACTCGGCCGTGGTCGCGTGGTCGGGCGCGACCCCGAGTTCGCGTTCCAGGATCGTGGTGCAGCGATGGTAGGTCTGCAGGGCCGCGGCCCGGTCCCCGGAGCTGGCCTGTAGCTGCAGGAGCGTGCGGTAGCCGACCTCCTCGAGCGGCTCGAGGTCGATGCGCCTGCGGGCCAGTTCTGTCGCGTCGGCGTAATCGCCGGCCTCGCGTTCCAGCGTGATCAACTGGTCGAGCAGGGTCAGGCACCGGCGATGCAGCCGGTCGCGCTCGGCGGCGGCCCAGTCGTCGTACAGCGCGGGCATGAACTCGCCGCGGTAGGCCCGGACCGCCTCGGCCGCGGCCAGCCGGAATCTGCCCGCATCGCCCGCGGCGAGGGCGGCCGAGGCGGTGTCGGCGGCGGTTTCAAACTCCGCGACGTCCAGACGGCAGTCGCGGCCGGGCTGCCACAGCAGCGTCCCCGCGTCGCTAACCAGCCACCGGTCCACCTGGGGAAAGCCCGCGCGCAGCGCATGAAGTTCCCGGCGCAGGTTGGTCCGGGCCTGGGCTTGCCGGGAGTCCGGCCAGAACTGGGCGGCGACGTAGTCCCGGCGCTGCGGCGCGTCCCGGTGGGCCAGCAGAAAACCAAGCAGCGCCGTCACCCGCGGCGACCGCAGCCCGACGACGACCGCGCTGTCGAAGGCGACGCGGATCTCGCCGAGCAAGGAGATCTCGAGCATGACCTGCCCCCAGGTCCGCTGGGCCGGCCCGGTCCGGCACCCCGGCCAGCCTTCTACCGGGCTATTGACCAACTTATGGCTCGCGTTACGGGCGGTCTAGTGCGCCGTCTGCGTCGGCCGCGGCGGCCGGCCGTGGCCCGGAGTCCCTGATCTGGGCGTGCAGGTGCATGTCGTGCCATCCGTCGGGATGCAGCAGCGCCGCGTGCAGGGTGCCCTCGAGCCGGAACCCGGCCTTGCTGGCGACACGGCAGGATGCCTCGTTCGCCACGGAGTGTCCCAGTTCGAGGCGGTGCAGGCCCAGGTCGTCCAGGGCCCAGCGGCTTAATCCGAGTACGGCGCGGGTCGCGATGCCGCTTCCGCGGGCGGCGGGCAGGACCCAGTAGCCGCAGCGCGCCAGGCCGCCTTCGAGGCTGATCTTGCCGAGCGTCACCCGGCCCGCCACCTGGCCCGGATCGCCGGACACGATGGCCCAGCCGCCGTCGGTCTCGGCGCGCCAGCCCCGGTTCCAGCCCTCGATCAGGTGCTGCGCCTCGTCCTCGGAGGCGAGGGTGCGCCGGTGCCAGTGCGAGATGCCGGGATCGGCGTAAGCGGCCAGCACCACGCCCGCGTCGGCCGGCCGCCACGGCCGCAGCGTCAGGCCGCCGGGTGCCGGCAGCACCGGCTGCCGGCTGTCGCGCATCCGGCCCGCGGGAACGACGGGCGGCACATTGCGGGGCACGGCACCATCATGCCCGGTGCCCGAAGATCGTGGAGCGGCCTCAGCCGTGGTGACTCCACTGCGGGCCGACCAGGAGCCAGTCCGCCTCCCAGTCCCGCAGCCGCCGCCGGTTCAGCAATTTGCGGGCGAGCAGGGCCAGGCCGACGAGCAGCAAGGCCAGGCAGGCGAGCGTGAACGACACCGCGACGGTGATCCGCTGCCGGGCGGCGGCCGCGGTCAGCGGGGGCGGCTGCACGTTCCCGGCCCGGTCCAGCCACACCCGCACGGGCGTGCCCGCCCGGGTGCCCGAGGGGGCCGGAACCTCGCCCACCCGGGCGCGCCCGTCGTAGGTCCAGCGTGCCCGCGTCCAGTCCAGCCAGGAATTGTTCCCGTTGTCGGACATCATCGGGCCGGGCGCGGCCTGCAGCAGGATCGCGGCGGCCGGGCGCCAGGCACGCTGGGCTCGCTGCGCCGCGGCGTTACCCGCGTGCACCTGAAGGCCGACGGCGCCCGCGACCAGCGGGCCGAGGAGCAGGAACACGGCGATCACGGCGGGCGCGAGCCACGCCTGGATCATGTCGGTGCGCCGGCGCAGCGGGTTGTGGTCCAACCCGAGCCCGCGGGTCACCCTCGTCCACATCGTTGTGGGCGTCATGCCGTTCACCTCAACGCCGCCGTGCCTGATGCGTGTAACACAGTCGTAACATATGCGAAACACACTCGGCAACCCGGTGTGCTTATATATGCGCCGCCGTTACCGGCCCGGCGGCCCGGCGGCGCTGGTATTCGGTGACCGGCAGCGGCACCACGCGCTCGCAGCCCAGGAACTCGCACGCGCAGCCGAACGGGAAGACCGGCGGCCCGGGCATCAGTGGGCAGCAGCCACAGCCCGTGCCCGGGCGACTCCAGGGCCGGGGCCACCAGGTCGGGGAACAACTGCACGGGCGCCCCCCGCACCTGCTCACCGCCGTGGTCCTGGCCATGGCCAGCGGAGTGCTGTTCATCGCCTGGCCCGCGCGGCCGGGCCTGTGTCGCACCGCGCGCAGGGCACCGCGACCTGGGCCTCTCCCTGCCGGCCATCGCGGTCGGCGTCACGCTCCGGTTCGTCAGCCCGCGCGGCACCCTGCTGGCCTTCGCGATCGTGGTCAGCGCCGGGACTCTGGGCGCCCTGCCGCTCCTGACCTCGACCCGCCCCGGTGACCCAGGCTGAGCTTCCCGACGTTTGCCGTCCGATGGTGCGGGTAATCCGCCAGCAAATTTAAGTTACCGGTGCAGCGAGGCGCCAGCCCTGGCCGTCCGGTAGCGCGCAAGCGCGAAGCCTGGGAGGTCGGCAGATGGCGTCGGAGACTACGGCCGCGCAGCCGGGGCGGAATCTGCTGGGCGATCTGGACTCGCGCATCCCGACCAACTTCTACTGGTACCTGGCCGTGCTGGCCTGCGTCGGCGGGTTCCTCTTCGGCTACGACACCTCGAACATCGGCTCGGCGCTGGCCTTCATTCCTTACCATCTGTCCAGCTTCGCCACGGGTTACCTGGTGGCGGGCGCCTCCCTCGGCGCGGCGGCGGGCGCGCTGATCGCCGGGCCGCTCACCGACCACTTCGGCCGCAAGATCCTGCTGATCACCGACGCCTCGATCTACGCGATCGGGGCGCTGCTGTCGGCGTTCACCGTGAACGCGTTCATGCTGCTGTCGTCCCGCACGCTGATCGGGCTCGCGATCGGGGCGGACTCCGCGATCGCCACCGCCTACATCGCCGAGTTCGCGCCGCGCGACCGGCGCGGCCAGCTCAGCATCATCCAGCAGTGGATGATCACCGTCGGGATCCTGGTGTCCTACATCGTGGCCGTGATCATCCTCAAGGTCGCGCCGGGCAGCGCGGGCACCGCGGACTGGCGGATCATCCTCGGCATCGGCGCGTTGCCGGCGCTGGTCGCCGTGGCCCTGCGGTCCCGGATGCCCGAATCCCCGCGCTGGCTGATGCTGCACGGGCGCTACGCCGACACCAAGAAGGCGTTCGGCCTGCTGGGCATGGACGTCACCGAGGACGAGATCCGCACGGCCGCGGGGGAACTGACCGGCACTGAGCGGGAACACAAGGCCAGACGGCTGTGGACGCCCGGCGTACGGCGGGCGCTGATCGTGGTCTGCGTGTTCTTCATCTTCCAGCAGATCACCGGCATCAACGTGCCGTTCTACTACGGCCCGAAGATCCTGGCCACGTTCTTCCAGAGCGGGAACAGCGCCGTCGAGGCCGCGGTCGCCGGCGTGGAGGTGACCGCGATCCTGGGCGCGGTCAACGTCGTCGCCACGTACTTCGCCTTCAAGTGGATCGACAAGGTGGGCCGGCGGCCGCTGGCCATCTGGGGTTACGCGGGCATGACCGTGTTCATCCTGGTCGCGGCCCTCGGGGTGGCGTTCCTGACCGACCTCCCGAAGACCGTGGTCGTGATGGTCGGCTTCTCGTTCTTCATCACCTCGTTCGCGGTCGGCGTCGGCGGGACCGGCTGGCTGATCCAGGGCGAGGTCTTCCCGACCGGCGTCCGCGGCCGGGCCGCGGCCATCGGCGCGGCCGTGGACTGGCTGGCCAACTACGCCCTGATCGAGGCGTTCCCGGCCTGGCAGAACGCGATCGGGCTCGGCTGGGTCATGGTGTGCTTCGCCGTCCTCTGCGTGGTGGCGATCGGGTTCGTGTACCGGTTCCTGCCCGAGACCAAGGGCCTGTCGGTGGAACAGGCGGTCCACGTCTTCGAAAAGCAGGCCA
>DATAVV010000220.1:0-2171 GCA_036267555.1 Streptosporangiaceae bacterium
GAGCTGGTGTTCAACCCGTCGGCGACCGTCGAGTCGCTGTCGAAGTACCTGTGGGAGCTCGAGCAGCCCGCGCACGCGGTGGCCAACGGGTTCTGGGTCGCGGCCAGCAACCGGGTCGGCGTCGAGTCGCCGCTGAACACGCACAAGTTCTACGGCTCCTCCTACTTCTGCAGCCCGCGCGGCAAGATCATCGCCCGGGCGTCCGACAGCGAGGACGAGGTGCTGGTCGCCGACATCGACCTGGACGAGATCCGCGAGGTGCGCAACACCTGGCAGTTCTTCCGCGACCGCCGGCCGGAAACCTACGGCGAGCTGGCGGAGCAGCTGCCATGACCACGCTGATCAAGAACGGCACGGTGGTCACCGCCACCGACATGATCCCGGCCGACGTGCTCGTGCTGGGGGAGCGCATCCAGGCGGTCGGCAGCGGGCTGGCGGACACGGGCACCGGCTCCGGGGCGGACACCGTCATCGACGCCGCGGGCCGGTACGTGATGCCGGGCGGTATCGACGTGCACACGCACATGGAGCTTCCGTTCGGCGGCACGTTCGCCTCGGACGACTTCGCCACCGGCACCGCGGCGGCGGCGTGGGGCGGCACCACCACGATCGTGGACTTCGCGGTGCAGAGCTACGGCGGCACACTGGCCCAGGGGCTGGACGCCTGGCTGGAGAAGGCCGGGCCGAAGTCGCACATCGACTACGGGCTGCACCTGATCGTGCGGGAGATCAACGACAACATCCTGCGCGAGATGGACACGATGATCGAGCGCGGCGTGCCCTCGTTCAAGCTGTTCATGGCCTACCCGGGCGTGTTCATGCTGGACGACGCGGCGATCTTCCGGGCGATGAGCCGCACGGCGGACAACGGCGGCCTGATCATGATGCACGCGGAGAACGGCGGCGCGATCGACGTCCTGGTCCAGCGCTACCTGGCCGAGGGCAAGACCTCTCCGGTCAACCACGGCCTGACCCGCCCGTCCTCGATGGAGGGCGAGGCCACCCACCGTGCGATCGCCCTGGCCGAACTGGCCGGCGTGCCGGTCTACATCGTGCACCTCTCCTCGCGGGAGGCGCTGACCGCGGTGCGAGAAGGGCGCGACCGCGGCACGCCCGCTTACGCGGAGACCTGCCCGCAGTACCTGTACCTCTCGCTCGACGACATGGCCAAGCCCGGCTTCGAGGGGGCCAAGTTCGTGTGCTCGCCGCCGCTGCGCCCGGCCGATCACCAGGCGGACCTGTGGCGCGGCCTGATCACCGACGACCTGCAGGTCGTCTCCACCGATCACTGCCCGTTCGACTACAAGGACCAGAAGATCCTCGGCAAGGACGACTTCTCCGCGATACCGAACGGGCTGCCCGGGGTCGAGGACCGCTTCACGCTCCTGTGGGATGGCGGCGTCGGCGGCGGCCACATCAGCCCCACGCGGTTCGTCGAACTGATCGCGACCGCGCCGGCCCGGATGTTCGGCCTCTACCCGCGCAAGGGCACGCTCGCTCCCGGCGCGGACGCCGACATCGTGGTGCTCAACCCCGATGCGGAGCGCACGCTGTCGGTCGGCACCCACCACATGCGGGTCGACTACAACGCCTACGAGGGCAGAAAGGTCCGCGGCGCGCCCGAGGTGGTCATGCAGCGCGGCAATGTGCTGGTCCGCGACGGGAAGTTCTTCGGCCAGCCGGGCGCGGGGCGGTTCCTGCAGCGCAGCCGGTTCAGCCCTGGCGGATAACCGGGCCGGAAGCCGCGCCTGGCCGGGGCCGGAAGCCGCGCCTGGCCGCGGCTGGCTAGTTCTGCTCGCTGTGCTCGCGGCGGCGCTCGCCCAGCGTGATGTTCAGCAGCCAGCCGACCACGCCGACGATGATCGCGCCCCAGAACGCCGGCCAGAACCCGGTGATGTGGAACGGCTCGTGGATCTTGCCTGCCACCCAGCTGGTGAGCCACAGCAGCAGCGCGTTGACCACCAGGCCGATCAGCCCCAGGGTCAGGATGTAGAAGACGCAGCCGACGGTCTTCACGATCGGCTTGAGCACGGCGTTGACCACGCCGAAGATCAGCGCCACCACGATCAGCGTCAGGACCTTGGACAGCGTGCTGGCGGCGAGCAGTTGGATGCCGGGAACCACCTCGGTCGCCACGAACAGGGCCACGGCGGTGATCAGGACCCGGATGA
>DATAVV010000221.1:0-4499 GCA_036267555.1 Streptosporangiaceae bacterium
GGTTGACCGCCGGGACCGCGTCCGCCGGGTCGCCCCTGGTGTCCACGCTCTTACAGGTCAGCTTGTGCCCGAGCACGCCGCCGGCGTTGTTGATCGCCGTCGTCGCGCCGTAGCAGGAAGCGAGGTATGTCGGGCCGAGCGCAGCGTCCGGGCCGCTGAACGGGGCGACATCGGCGATCGTGAGCGCTGAGCCGGCCGCGCCCGAGGTGCTGCTGGTGCCGCCAGACTTGCTGCTAGCGCAGGCGGACATGCCGGCGGCGAGCGCGACGGCAGCCAGCACTACGCCGGGGGTCGTGAACTTCATTGTCCCCTCCGGGCTGCATGGATGGAATGAGCCTTACTGGTCGGATGCGGCCTCTACAGGCCGCTCTTCGGCGAGATCCCGGGCCGCCATCTCCAGTCAGTGGGCGCGCCTTCCTCGGCGACGACGCGATTGCGGATGGTGCCCACATCCTCGACGGTGACCTCGATGATGTCGCCGGGGTGCATCCAGACCGGCGGGGTCCGGGCGAACCCGACGCCTCCGGGAGTGCCGGTGGCAATGACGTCGCCGGGGACCAGGCGGGTGAACGAGGAAAAGAACTCGACGGCGCTCGGCACGTCGACGAGCATCTGCGAGGTCCGGGCCGACTGCATGACCTGGCCGTTGAGGGTGGAGGTGATGGCCAGGTCGGTCACATCCACCTCGTCCGCGGTGACGACCTCGGGGCCGATGGGCATGCTGCCCTCGAAGTTCTTGCCCGCTGTCCACTGGGTCGCGGCCCGCTGCCAGTCGCGGGCCGATGCGTCGTTGACCACGACAAAGCCCGCGATGGCGTCGAGCGCCTTATCCGCGGTGATGTACCTGCCGCCCGCGCCGATCACGATGCCGAGCTCGGCCTCATAGTCGAAGCGCTCGGTCAGGGCGGGCTTGACCAGGTCCGCGTACGGCGGCAGCACGCTGTCCGCGCCGCGGACGAACGCGTCCGGCCAGGTGGGGACCGCCCGGCCGCCCTCGAGCGCGTGCTCGCTGTAGTTCAGGCCCAGGCACAGGATGCGCGGCGGGGCCGGCACGGCGGGCGCGAACTCCGCCTCGCCGATCTCGCGGCCATCGGACTCCAGCAGGGGCCGGATGGCGTCCATCGCGGCCAGCCCCGTTTCAAGGACATACTGAATCGAGGAGAGCCGAGAATCCCCCGTCGCCTCGGCAATGTCGACGTAGCCGGACCGCGCACGCACGTGCAGTCGCGGTCCGCCGGGGGTGGCAATGGTGGCAAGCCTCACCAGCGGCCTCCTCGTCAAGTCATCCGGCGGCCGGGTGGCCGGATTGGTTGGACCTAATAGATTGGTTGGAGCATAGATCCACCTCTCAAACAGGGTCAAGAGGGCTAACTGGCTGCGCGGATAACGTTATGGTCATGAACATGCGATATATTGGTAGGATTGGTTGCACGAGGTGGAGGGCGGATGCGGACGGCAGTGGGGGCCGAAGAGGCTGAGCCGTCCCGGCCGGAGGACCTGGCTGGGCGGGTCGCGGGGGACGCCGCGACAACGCATGCGCAGCGGGGACTGCGGCTGGCCGAGCTCATCCTTTCCGAGTCGCGCCGGGCCGGCCAGGGTCCAGGCTCCCGGCTGCCCACCGAGCGCCAGCTCGCCGCGGACCTGGGCGTAACCCGCTCGTCGGTCCGGCATGCGCTGGCCATGCTGGAGGCGCAGGGGCGCATCTCCCGCGAGGTGGGACGGGGCACGTTCCTGCGCGACCTGCCCCGGCCCGGCGGGCTGCCGCAGGCCGCACGCGGCGGCTGGCCCGGGCCAGGGAACCGGATCGGGCAGGCCGCCGACCCAGCGGCCGGCCAGGCCCGGCACCTGCCACCCGCCGGGGATCTCGGGTCCGCCGGGCATCTCCCGCGCACCGGGGATCTCGCGTCCGTGGCGGACCTCGCGCCCGCCGCTCTGGCACCTGCCGCGGACTTCGCCCCGGCCGACGTGATGACGATCAGGCGGCTGCTGGAGCCCCCCGCCATGTCGCTGGTGGTGGCCTGGGCCACCGCCGCCGACCTGGAGGAGATGGACCGCTGCCTGGCCGGAGGCGACCGGGCCGCCAGTTACGAGGAGTTCGAGTCCTGGGACCTGGCCCTGCACCGCTGCATCATGGCGGCGAGCCACAGCCCGCTGCTGGCCGCGCTCTACCAGGCCATCGAGGGGGCACGGCACGGCCACGTCTGGGGGGACCTCAAGCGCCGCAGCGCGTCGCGCGAGCACCGGGAGCAGTACCAGGGGGATCACCGGGCGATCGTCGGCGCGCTCCGCGCCCGCGATTCCGCGCGCGCCGTCGAGGCCATGCGGCTGCATCTCGCCCGGGTGTCGGATCACCTCAACGCCACCGATCCGGCCGCGGGGGTCATTTGGCGATGAGGTGCTCGTCGGCCCGCTCGCCGAGCAGCGCGCGAGACAGCTTGTCGAGCATCGCGGCCAGGTCGGCGTGCTGCTCGGGAGACCAGCCGTCCAGTAGCCGGCGCAGCCCGTCGCGGCCGGCCGCGAACAGCCGGTCCGCGGCCTCGCCGCCCGCGCTGGTCAGCACCAGCGCCCCGTCGTCGCGCCGCACGTAGCCCGCGTCGACCAGTTTGTCCACGTACGGACGGCCGTGCTCGACCGTGACGCCAGCCTCGCGCGCCAGGTCGGTCCCGGCCACCCGGCCCCCGTTCTTGGCCAGCTTGGCCAGCACCCAGCAGCTTCCTGCGGGCAGACCGAGCCCGCAGATCCCGGCCAGTCTCGCGTAGCCCTCCCGCCGCAGGTCGGCGTCGGCCAGCCGCAGCAGAGCGCGCTCGATCTCCTCGACCGACGACCGCTCCGCCGGGGCCGCGCCCAGGCCCTCGCCCAGGTCGGCGGCGCCGGAGGTGGCCCGCAGCGGCACCTCGCGCAGGAACCACGTGAGGGCGAAGGCCACGAACGCGACCGGGACCGCGCCGAGGAACACCGTGTGGAACGAGAGCGTGTACGCGTGCAGGATGTCGGCCCGCAGCGTGCCGGGCAGCTTCTTGAGCAGCGCCGGGTTGGCCTGGGCGGCGGCCGGGCTGAACCCGGGCGGCAGCGCGGCGCCCTTCAGCGCGACGGCCAGTTCGGTGGCCAGCCGGTTGGAGAACACCGACCCGAAGATCGCCACGCCGAACGACCCGCCGATCGTGCGGAAGAACGTGACGCTGGAGGTGGCGGTGCCGAGATCGGCGTAGTCCGCCGCGTTCTGCACGGCGATGACCAGCACCTGCAAGACGAGGCCGAGCCCGAGCCCGAGTATGAAGAAGTACAGGTCCATGACCGAGGCCGGGGTGGTCTCGGCCAGCCGGGACATCAGGAACAGCGCGACCGTGATCGCCGCGGTGCCCACGATCGGGTACACCCGGTACCGGCCGTAGCGGGAGATGAGCTGGCCGCTGGTCACCGACGTGACCAGCAGGCCGAGCACCATCGGCAGCAGGTACACGCCCGAGATCGTCGGTGATACCCCGCGCACGACCTGCAGGTACAACGGCAGGAAGGCCAGCGCGCCGAACATCGCGAACCCGGCCGCGAAGCTGATCGCGGCGCTGACCGAGAACACCCGGCCGCGGAACAGCCGCCGCGGCAGCACGGGCTCGGCCGCCCGCCCGGCCGACAGCCACCAGGCCACGGCCAGGACCACCGCGCCGATGCCCAGCGCGATGATCGCCGGGGACAGCCACGGGAAGGTCGTGCCGCCCCATGAGGTCAGCAGCACCACGCAGGTGGCCGCGCCCGCCAGCAGCACGGTGCCCAGGTAGTCGATCTTGTGGGCCTGCCGGGTCGCGGTGGCGGGCAGCACCACCGCGATGATGACCAGCGCGACGGCCCCGATCGGCAGGTTGATGTAAAAGACCCAGCGCCAGCTCAGGTTGTCCACGAAGAACCCGCCGAGCAGCGGGCCGGCCACGCTGGCCACGCCGAAGACGGCGCCGAACGCGCCCTGGTACCGGCCCCGGTCCCGGGGCGACACCACGTCGCCCACGATGGCCTGGGCCAGCACCATCAGCCCGCCGCCGCCCAGGCCCTGCAGCGCGCGGAAGCCGATCAGTTCGGGCATGTTGCGGGACAGGCCGCACAGCGCCGAGCCGATCAGGAAGATCACGATCGCGGCCTGGAACAGCTGCTTGCGGCCGTACTGGTCGCCCAGCTTGCCCCACAGCGGCGCGGACACGGTCGTGGCCAGCAGGTAGGAGGTGACGACCCAGGACAGGTGGCTGAGCCCGCCCAGGTCGCCCACGATCGTCGGCAGCGCGGTCGACACGATCGTCTGGTCCAGCGCCGCGAGCAGGATGGCCAGCATCAGCGCGGCGTAGACGACGATCAGGCCGCCACGGGGGTGTACCTCAGGCTCGGCCGTCGCGGGGGTATCCGGCATGCACTCTTCTTACCCCGACCGCCTGCCGCGCTCACAGCGGTTGCTCACCCCGACCGCCTGCCGCGCTCACAGCGGTTGCTCACCCCGACCGCCTGCCGCGCTCACA
>DATAVV010000222.1:0-4634 GCA_036267555.1 Streptosporangiaceae bacterium
CAGCAGTCGATCAACACCTACATATTCGCCGCCACGGTTCCCGTCGACAGTTCGAAGACGGTGGCGAGCGTCACGCTGCCCGCCACCATCAACAACGGCTCGATCGGCATCTTCGCCATCTCGACGGGATGAGCTAAGGCCAAGCCGGGAATCTGAGGGCGCGGCCCCCGCCGTCATCCGGCGTCGGGGGCCGCGTCTTGACCTGCGAAGACTTGACAACGCTGTCATATAATCGGCTTGCGCGGCCGGCTTGATCATTAATGCGGCCGCGCCAGGAACGAGCGGGGGGAAATGGGATGCCATGCCTGCAGACGACCAGCGCACCGCGCGTGCGGACGGGACACCGGGGGGCGCGACGCCAGGAGCCGGGACACCGGGGGGCCCGACTCGCAGCCGGCCCACGATGGAGGACGTAGCCGCCTACGCGGGCGTGGCCCTGAAGACCGTGTCGCGGGTGGTCAACGGCGAACCCGGGGTGACGCCGGGCACGGCCGAGCGGGTGCGGGCCGCCATCGACCAGCTCGGCTTCCGGCGCAACGACAGCGCGCGCATCCTGCGCAAGGGGCAGACCGCGTCGATCGGCCTGATCATGGAGGACATCGGCAACCCGTTCTACTCCGTGCTCTCCCGCGCCGTGGAGGACGTGGCGCGCGAGCACGGCCACGTGCTGTTCACCGGGTCGAGTGACGAGGATCCGGTGCGCGAGCGCGAACTGGCCCTGGCGTTCTGCGCCCGCCGGGTCGACGGCCTGGTCGTCATCCCGGCCGCCGACGACCACACGTACCTGCTGCCGGAGATGGCGGCGGGCATCGCCACGGTGTTCGTGGACCGCCCGGCCCGGCTGATCGAGGCCGACACGGTGCTCACCAACAACGTCGGCGGGGCCCGCGACGGAGTGAACCACCTGATCCGCGGCGGGCACCGGCGGATCGGGTTCATCGGCGACGCGCCGCGCATCTACACCTCGATGCTGCGCCACCGCGGTTACCGCGAGGCCATGTCCGCGGCCGGGCTGCGGGTGGACGACGCCTGGGTCACGATGACCACCCCGACCACGGACAGCGTGGCCGCCGCGCTACGCCAGATGCTGGCCGGGCCGGCCCCGGTCACGGCCTTGTTCTGCGGGAACAACCGGGTTTCCGTGGCCGCGCTGCGCGAGCTGGGGCCGCTGAGCGCCACGCTGGCGTTCGTGGGCTTCGACGACTTCGAGCTGGCCGACCTGCTCACCCCGGGCGTAACCGTGGTGGCGCAGGACGTGGCCAGGCTCGGCCGGGTCGCCACGGAACTGCTGTTCCGGCGGCTGGCCGGCGACCGCGGCCCGGCCGAGCGCACCGAGGTCGTCACCGAACTGGTCCGCCGCGGCTCCGGCGAGATCCCCCCGCCCTGAGCTCACCCCGTCTTTACCTGCGGCGGCGCCCCCAGATGCGCAGGATGACCACGCCGACGACCGCGAGACCCACCGCGGCCGCCGCCAGGCGCACCTCGGGCCGCGCGGCCTGCTCCCTCGCCTGCTCGCGCAGCCGGCGCACGTTATTGGCCGGACTGATCCGTTCCGCGAGAATGTCAATGGTCTGGGCGAGATTCTCCCGGGTGCGGTCGATTTGCGCAACGATCGCGTCCGGATTATGCCCGTTCACCGTTCCGTGCACGACCCCGTGCACTTCTACAGCGCTGTCCGGATCGGCCATCGCTAGCGTCCCTTCTGTGCCGCCCCCTTGGCGCTTCATGAATTCCCGCTAGTCTCCCAGCTATGCATCGGCCATGTGCGGCCGGCCCGGAATGCGCTCAGCTAGTCGCGCTGGCCAGCCGCTCGGCGCCGCGGATGATCAGCTGGCAGGCCAGTATCTGCGGGCCCACCGCGGCGACCGGCCGCCCGGCGTACGCGGCCGCGGCGAGTTCGCCCTTGATCTGCCCGGCCAGCCGGTCCCGTGCGACCTCCAGGCCCCGGAGCGCACGGTCGGTGCGGACGTAGACCTGGTCGCCGGGACTGGCGCTGTCGATCGCGTCGGTGTCGGCCTGGAGCGTGGCCGCCCCGAAGTCACCCACGCTGGAGTTGAGCTGCTTGTAACACTCACCCAGGCTGGTCACGCCGGGCGCGGCGAGCGCCAGGTCCGGGTGGCCGAGGATCTGGGTGATCACCCGGCCGTCGGCCGCGTAGTCATCCCGCAGGCCGGTCAGGTACATGATCGTCGGCCGGATGTCGGTCTCGTCCACCCACGGGCCGGGGAAATGGTCCTGCGCGACCTCGATCTGGCCGCTGCCGGGGCCCGACGAGGTCGTCCCCTGGCTGGCGGACGGGCCATCCAGGCCGAGTTGGCGGACCCCGGGCCCGGCGAACCCGGCGTAGTTGGTGTCGATCTCGGCCGCGTAGTCACCGTGGTCCCAGGCGAAACCGGTGTTCTGCTGAACGCAGGCGCCGCTGCACGCGGCCGGGCCCGTCTGCAGGTAGTAGTCGGGCCGGGCGAACATGGCCAGCGTCGGCGTCCGGGCCGGGTCCGCGTTCACGAAGTGCAGGATCGCCTCCTCGGTCGGGTCGGCCAGGTAGTTGTCGATCTTCTGGGTGGTGCCGGTGTACGGGTTGGCCGCGGTCAGGCCCGCGACCGCGCGCTCGAACGTCCGCACGGTCGGCGCGTCAGGACCTGGATCGCCGGTCAGGTAGAACTCCGGCGCGGTGTCGGCCTCCAGGCTGAACGGGGTGGTGTTGCCCGCCTCGCTGGCCAGCAGTCCATTCAGGTTCCCGTCCAGTTCGCCGAACGACCCGGCCGGGTAGGTGCACTCCACGTCGGGGGTCACCGTGTCCCCGCTGACCGTGGCCCCGTCGCAGCCCGCCGGCGTCGGCTGGATCGCCCGGCCGACGTTGGCCCCGGCCTGGTGGTCACCCTCGTCCGAGCTGACCACGAACAGCGTGTTCTGGGGCGTGATGCCGTCGGTCGCCAGGCGCTGGAAGAACGTTCCGAACGCCTGGTTGTAGTACTGCGCCTGGGCGATGTAGCAGGCACTCCCGCTGCCGAGCGCGTCGGGGGCGTGGTAGCAGGGCTCGCCCGGGCCGTCCAGGCTGGAGATGAACTCGTTGCCGTGCAGGTCCGACAGGTAGATGCTGGTGACCTGGACGCCCTTTTCCAGCATGTCCGCCGAGTAGGCCAGGGCCTGCGAGGCGTTGATGCTGTCGTAGCCGGGGAAGCCCGGGTAGTTGGTCAGGAACGCGCCGTTGATCTGGTTGCCGTTCAGGTCGACGAGGCTGCCCGCCGCGTCGGTGACCTGGTAGCCGTCGTGGGTCAGGTCCGGGGTGCCCGCGCCAAGCTGCGGCGCGACGTACTTGTGCCCGAACAGCGCCTGGTACCCGTGGTAGCCGCCGGGCTCGTCCGGCAGCACGTCGGCCACGGCGGTGTGCGAGGGCGTGGTCTGCCCGTACTTGACCGCCTCGGCGCCAGCGCAGAACGCGCTGCCCTGGGCGCAGTGCACACCCAGGCCGATGTAGTCGGCGACCTCGGGATCCTTGAACGTGTCCGGGTCGGCGGCCAGTTGCCGGGCCTCGGGCGAGTTCGCGCCGAACGCGTCGGCGATGTCCGGCGCGGGGTTTTCCAGTTCCTGGTTCACCGTGGCGATCTCGCCCACGTTGCAGCCCGCCCGGGTGTACGGCACCCAGGGCGCGGGCGCCACGGAGTCCGGCTTGGCGGGCGGGTTCGCGGTAGCCGGCGGCGCCGGGGCGTACACCAGGTTCGGGTTCGTGTCGTGGCCGGCGTTCGGGGTCGACGCGGTGTCGTCGATCGCGTCGTTCCAGTAGGTGAACACCGTGGCCGGGTCGGTCGTGCCGTCGGCGTTGTAGGCCTGGTAGCTGTTGGCCACCCCGTCGCCGTGCCGGTCGCCGTACAGCCCGGTGGCGGTGGTCAGCAGGTCATCGCCGGTGTGCGCGATCAGCGGGGTGTGGTTGTTGGACAGCAACGTGCCGTTGCCCTCGATGAAGTGCAGCAGGTTCGGCATCAGTTCCAGGTCCGAGGGGACGTTGGGGTTGTCCCGGAAGAAATGGATGTTGTCGAAGCCGATCTGGACGACGTGCTTGATGCCGCTGGCCAGCCGGCAGGTGGCCGGATGGCCGCCAGATTCGCCAGATCCGCCCGAGGCGGCGGGCCGGGCCGCCGAAGCCAGCCCGGGAGCGGCCGTTGCGGCGATGCACAGGGCACCGGCGAGCGCTGTGCCCGCGCTGAGCGCGGTGAGGCGTCGTGCTAACCGATGGCGAAGCTGGCCGTGTGGATGCTGCATCCGGGTTCTCCTCTTCGAGCCGGGCACCGGCCTTTAAGCCTGGACCCCCGCCGGATGCGGCGCAATAGGCCACCTGCGGCGAATGCCCCTACCCGGCGACGGCCCGGTCCCGCTGCGCGTTGAGCGCGAACAGCAGCGCGTCGACGAGCGCGAGGAAGGACGCAGCCTGGTCGCGGGTGACCCGGGCCGGGTCGGACGTGGCCATGTTCCGCAGCGCGACCACGCTGTCGACCGCGCGGACGACCGACTCGGGCACCAGGCCCTGGTCCCGCGTGAAGCGGGCCACGGCCGTGGGATCACCGCTGCTGACCGGCAGCAGTTTGCCGGACGCGCCCAGCAGGTCGCGCAGGGCCGCCTCGACACAGCCGTACCCC
>DATAVV010000223.1:0-2152 GCA_036267555.1 Streptosporangiaceae bacterium
CAGCCGGGCTGCGTCCACGTCGGCCAGCCAGGTCAGGGTGGCGGGCGCCGGCGAGCGGTCCGGGCCGGTCGGCTGCGGCCGTGGTCCGCCCCTAGCATTGGGTGCCATGAGCCGTGTCGCCCATCCCGCCGGCCCGCGTCATGCCGACGTGCTGCCGCCCGACCATCCGCCGCCACCGCCATCGGACGTCAACGCGCTCGATCCGGCGATCTGGCCCCGGACCGCGCACCGCGCGGGCGGCGGACTGGTCCTCGGCGGCGTCGACCTGCGCACGCTCGCCGGGCAGTACGGCACCCCGGTGTTCGCCTGCGACGAGGAAGACTTCCGCAGCCGGTGCCGGGACTTCCGGGATGCGTTCGGCGACGACGCCGGGGTGTTCTACGCGGCGAAGGCGTTCTGCTCCCGCGCGGTGCTGCGCTGGGTCAGCGAGGAAGGCCTGGGCGTCGACGTGTGCACCGGCGGGGAACTCGAGGTCGCCCTGCAGGCCGGCGTGCCCCCGGAGCTGATCACGCTGCACGGCAGCAACAAGCTGCCCGCCGAACTCGAGCGCGCGGTCACGGCGGCCCTCGGGCACATCGTGGCCGACTCCTTCGACGAGATCGCCCGGCTGGTCCGGATCGCATCCGCGGCCGGGCGCAGGCCGCGGATCCTGGTCCGCGTCACCACGGGCGTGGAGGCCGCGGCGCACGAGTTCGTGGCCACCGCGCACGACGACCAGAAGTTCGGCTTCTCGCTCGCGTCGGGCGCGGCGGACGAGGCCGTCCGGCAGGTCCTGGCCAGCGAGGCGCTCGAGTTCGCCGGCCTGCACTCGCACATCGGGTCGCAGATCTACGACACCGCGGGCTTCGAGGTGGCCGCGCGCCGGGTGCTGGACCTGGCGGTCCGGATCCGCGAGTCCCGCGGGGTGCAGATCGAGGAACTGAACCTGGGCGGGGGCTTCGGCATCGCGTACATGCCCGGCGATGACCCCGCCGACATGAAGGTCGTGGCGCAGAACCTGCGGCAGATCCTGGACGCCCAGTGCCGGGCCGCGGGCCTGGCCCGGCCCCGGCTCACCGTCGAGCCCGGCCGGGCCATCGCCGGCCCGGGCACGGTCACGCTCTACGAGGTCGGGACGGTCAAGGACGTGGACGGCCTGCGCACCTACGTCAGCGTGGACGGCGGGATGAGCGACAACATCCGCACCGCGCTCTACGACGCCGAGTACACCTGCGTGATCGCCTCGCGGGAGTCCGCCGCGCCGCCGGCCCTGTGCCGGCTGGTCGGCCGGCACTGCGAGAGCGGCGACATCGTGGTCAGGGACGCCTACCTGCCCGCCGACGTGGCCCCGGGCGACCTGGTCGCGGTGGCCGCCACCGGGGCCTACTGCCGGTCGATGGCCAGCAACTACAATCACGTGCCGCGGCCGGGCGTGGTGGCGGTCCGCGACGGCGCGTCACGTGTCCTGCTGCGCCGGGAAACCACCGACGACCTGCTGCGACTGGACGTCGGCTGAACGCGGTGGCAGGGGGCGGTCGGGTTGGGAAGGGTGGTGGGGTTGGGGGAGGGTGGGTGGATAAATCCTCGGTGACCCTGGCCGACGGCCGCGAGCTGATCTACTTCGGCGCCTCGGCCCAGGCGTCGGCCGGCTATCCCGACCTGCGGCCGATCCCCAGGGTCGAGGCGACCTCCCAGGTCCGGTACGACCCGCTGCTGGGCGAATGGGTGATCATCGCCAGCCACCGCCAGGACCGCACCTACCTGCCCCCGGCCGATCACTGCCCGCTCGACCCGTCGGGGCCGGGGCGGCTCACCGAGATCCCCGCGCCCTCCTACGAGGTCGCGGTGTTCGAGAACCGGTTTCCCTCGCTCGTCACGCCCTCCGGCGAGGATCACCCGAGTCCCGCGCCGGCCGGCGACGCGGGGGCGGAACCCGGCCTGCTCGCCTCGCGCCCCGGCCACGGCCGGTGCGAGGTGGTCTGCTTCAGCCCGGAGCACTCGGCGTCGTTCGCCGACCTGACCCACGACCAGGCCGCCCTGGTGATGTCCGCGTGGATCGACCGCAGCACCGCGCTGGCCGCGCTGCCCGACGTCGAGCAGGTCTTCTGCTTCGAGAACCGCGGCCGGGAGATCGGCGTCACGCTGAGCCACCCGCACGGGCAGATCTACGCCT
>DATAVV010000224.1:0-11775 GCA_036267555.1 Streptosporangiaceae bacterium
TACCCGCGTGAGGTCCGTCTCGTGGACGCGATCCCGCTGACCAGCGTGATGAAGACCGACCGCAAGCTGCTGCGGGCCATGCTCGCCGGCGAAGGCGCGCTCGCCGGCGAGCAGTAGCGCGGCTCTCACGGCGGAGCCCCGGGAACCGGGCCGCCTAGTGCGCGAGGCTGGCCAGCGGCGTGATCGCGGATACTTCCGCGGTCGGCGCGCCGGCCGCCGTCGTGCAGGCCGGCAGGTAGGTCTGGGCACCGGGGAGGTAGGCGGTGACCATGACGCTGGCCGAACTGCCGGGCGGCGTGACCCGCAACTGCCGGTAGGGGGCGGGGCAGCCGCCGTTTCCTGCCGGCTGGTCGTCGGCGGCCACGACCGCGTACGCGGACCCCCCGGGCGCCAGCGTGACCACCGGCAACTGGGCGGGGGCCTGCCAGGCGCCGAACATCGTGGACTGCGCGTGCTTGAGCGTGGTGCCGTGGCCCGCTGACGTCAGCGCGACCACCGAGGGCCAGCCCGTCAGCTGACACGCGCTCGCGCCGTCGTTGGTGAACTTCAGGTAGCCGCCGGCCTGGCCGCCGAGCGCACCGGAGTTCGTGATGGCGATCTTGAGCTGGGAAATGGTGCAGGCGCCGGCGGCCGCACCCGGGCTGGGGGACGGAGACGGCGTGGCGGACGGCGTGGCCGTCGGGCCCACGCTGCGGCCCGCGGTGGCGATCGCCGTCGGGACGGCCTGGCTGCCGCACCCGGTTAAGGCCAGCGCGCAGGCCGCCGTGGCCAGCCCGGCTCCGCTGGCCAGGCGCCAGGTCCTGCTGACCGGGCCGGGGGCCGTACCCGGGACCCCGCCTGTGACGCGGTCTCCCGCCGCCATGAACCTCATCGCTCTCCTCTCGGAACCGGCTCCCCGGCTATAGGACGGCAAACCGCGCGTAACGGTTGGAAGGACGTCGCGCCGCGGCGCGGTTCACGCCCCGTGCGCGAGGACCCGGCCGGGCATCTCGGCCGTCATGTCCCGGCCCTCGCGGACCGATGCCTGCACAGCCAGCGTGCCGCCGGGCGCCGCGTACCGGGCCTGGAACACCACCGCCAGGGCCGAGCCGGTCGCAGCCTCGCCGGCCGGCACCTCGCGGCGCTCGAGTACCGGGGTGAACCAGAATTCCTCGACGCACGCGTTACGGCGGTATCTCACCTCCGGCCCGAACGGCCCGGCCGCGTCGGCCATGGCCGCGAACACCCCGTGCCCGGCCAGTGCCCGCAGCGTGGCGCGGGCCGGGAGCCAGAGCGGGCGGCGGCAGACGGGCGTGCGCGGCAGACGGCTCAGGCTCAGCCCGACCATGACGACGCCCCCGGCGAGCAGGCCGGCGCCGAACCAGACCGGGCGGAACCCGCCGGCCCCGGGGTGCAGGACGGCCGCGGCCACGCCCGCGGCGAGCAGGACCGCGCTGCGGGCGATCTCCCGCCAGGACACCGGCTGCGCCTTGGCCACCGCGGACGGGCGCCATTCGATGCAGCCGCAGCCTCCGGTCACCCGCCTGGCCCGCGCGTACCCGAGCAGCGCGCAGAACGCGGCGCCGAGCCCGGCCATGACGCCCCCGCCGACGGCCGCCGCCGCGGCGTGCCCGGGCAGCGGGGATGCTCCGGCGCACACGGCCAGGCCGGTCACGACCTCCAGTACCCCGGCGGCTCGTTCCACGCGCCGCCAGCGCGGGCGCGTTATCCGCAGCGCGCGCCGGATGGCGGTGTCGCCGTCGAAGCCGCGCGCGGCGCGGTACACCTTGCTCGCGCCCGCCACCGTCAGCAGCACGCCGCAACTCGCGGCGAACCCGCCGGCAAGCTGCGACGTGCCCTGGTCGATCACGACCAGCCTTTCGTTGCGCTCTCGGCTACGGGTTCGACACCACGTCGAAGCAGTAGCTCGTATACGTGAAGCCGTTCGGGGACATGTCCAGGTCCACATTGGCGGACAAGCCGCAGGCACCCTGCTCGCCGAACTGCCACAGGTTGCTCTTGACCTTGGAAGACGAGACCGACGAGCACTGGTCCGCGTTATAGGCGGGCGGGCTCTTGAGCGACCCGCACGGCTCGGGCTCGCTGGACCACACGATCGAGGGGATGTTGAGGCCGGTGGCGGAGCCGATCGTCGAGCAATTGGGGTAGGGCGAGTACGGGTCGCAGTACAGGCCCGGGTACAGGGGGTAGGTGCCGAGGCTGGCGAAGTTGTAGTTCGCGACGTAGTTGGCCCAGCCGTCCCAGTAGCTCAGGCTCAGCGAGGTCGAGTACTCCTGGTCGAGCATGCAGTAGAGCGCGTTGTTCGACGGCAGTTTCAGCGGGCCGACGTCGTCCCAGGCGACGAGCAGCGACGAGCAGAACGACTGCGCGTCGGCCTGGCCCTCGGCGGTGGACCCGCTCAGGCGGGACTGCGACGGGGCGGAGACGGCGCCCACGTAATGGCCGCCGCTGGCCCAGGCGCCCTCGGACTCCGACGTCGGGTCGCTGCTGAAGATGTCGGCCGCGGGCGACGGCGAGAAGTAACGGACCCAGAAGGCCGGATTCTCGCCGAACTCGCTGTGCGCCGACGAGTAGGTGTTCTGTATCTCCCCCGCGGTGTCATAACCGATCTGAACCATGGTGTGGGATCCTCCGGAAGCGTTCCGATACTGGGCTGACGAAATGAGACGGGGTCAGAACACGGCCGATATCTGCAGGCTGGTTTCCAGCGTCCCGAGCGGGCTCAGGGACGAGGAGTAGAACGTCAGCCGCGGGTTCGCGGCGCTGGTGGCCAGCAGCGTGCCACTGGGCAGCAGGTACAGGCCGGAGTGATTGTCGCCCTGGCTGTAGGAGCCGGTCAGCTTGCCGGTCGCGACATCGTAGGCGGATACCCCGCCGGTCTTGGCCGCGCCGAGAACGTAGAGCGTGTCACCCGACGCCGACAGCACCGCCTTGCTCCACGGTGCGCCGAGCGGGGATGTGGGCACCGGGAAGCTGATCTCGTTCTTCACCCGGAACGAGTCGGCGGGGTCGGTGATGATCGCCTTGCCGATGCCGGGCTTGGTCATGAACACCGTGCCGTCCGAGCGCGCCTCCATGGTGATGGCGCTGGGCTTGGCCTTGATGACGTTCAGCGACGCGATCGTGGTCTGGGTCAGGTCTCCGCTGCGGGCCGAGCAGACCTGCACGGTGCGCCCGTTGACCAGGCGGGCGGCGTCCCCGCTGGGCAGTGTGACGACCGGTTCGCTGGCCGGCCACGGGTGCAGACCCGGGACCGTGAACCGGGGCTTGCCCGAGCCCAGCGGGAACGCGCTGATCTGCGGCGTCGTGTCGGCTGTGCCCTTGCCCTTGGTGGCCTGGCTGGCCTGGGGCTCGGCGGTGGTCCACAGGAACAGGTCCGAACCGTTGGCGGCCGCGGTGGACAGGGCCAGCGCCGGCGCGTTGCCCAGGTGGAACGGCCCGGCGAAGGACCCGGTGGCGGTGTCGAAGTAGGCCAGCGCGTGGTGCGAGGTGTAGCTCGTGCCGGGCATGGTGACGAGGTCGCCGGTCAGCGGGTCGATCTTCCGGATCATGCGCTTGGCCCCTGGCTCGGTGATCGCCAGGACCACGGCGATGGTCGTGGTGCCCGGGGCGAAGACCGGCGTGGCGAGGATGTTGGTGCCCTCGGGCACGTCGGTGATGGTCAGCGAGCCCTGCTTCTCGATGACGGCCGTGGTCGAGTCGACCAGGGTCAGCGTGACCTGGGACCCGGACGACACCGCATCGACGGTGACCAGCGCGACGGAGGACTGGTCCGGGGACGAGACAGGCGCGCTGGCCAACTGGGCCGCGACTGATTTCGGCGCGGGCAGCGCACTGGAGCGGACCTTGGGCGCCTGGGCGGCCGCGAACGAGCCGCCGTGGAACGGGCTCGTCCCGGGCGTGCCGTAGAGCAGCACGTAGCGGGACGCCGGCACCGCCGAGCCGGCCGCGCCGATCGTGCCGGCCGAAGCTCCGGCGACGGGCCCGGCCACCGACCCCGCGGCCGTCCGTCCGGCCAGCGAGATGTCCGGCAGCGCGATGAGTGCGCCAGCGCCGAGGCCGCCCGCCAGCATGCCCCGGCGGCTGACTCCTAATGCCTCGGCGGCGCGTCCTGAGGGTGTGGCCGTGCCCGCTCGCTGCAGAGAGCGCAAGTTGGTCACTTCCTTACGTATGTCGCGTTAAGTAGGTAGAATTCCTACATTGGCGCGAGCGTAAGGAGGCCCGTAATGGCCTGTCAACCCTTACCGGCAAGGATCTTCATTCTCGTCGCGTCATCAAAGGTCGAACCCGCATCAGGGCCTGATCGGGGCTCCTGAAGCCATGCGGTTCCCGCATCGCTCCCCGCCTTGTGCTCGCAAGGGAAGTCTCGGCCCGCGCCCTAGTCTCGCGTCGGTGTCCATTTCGAGGTCTATTTAGGTAAAGCGTAGATTGATCAACTAGGGGAATGCCAGCGCCGGGACGGTGGTTCACCGCTGGCAGCACTGCGTCGCGAACGACGCGACCAGGCCTGAGGTAGGACCGCCATGTCAGAGCTCGTCACCTGCCCGCACTGCGGGCGCCGCAACCGCGTCCCCGCCGCAGTGGCGGCCGGCACCCCGCGCTGCGGTCACTGCCACCAGCCGTTGCCCTGGATCGTCAACGCCACCGACGACAACTTCGCCGAGGTCGCCGAGAAGGGGTCGGTGCCCGCACTGGTCGACCTCTGGGCCCCGTGGTGCGGCCCGTGCCGCATGGTGAGCCCGGCGCTGGAGCAGGTCGCCACGCAACTGGCCGGGCGGCTGAAGCTGGTGAAGGTCAACGTGGACGAGTCACCGCGGCTGCAGCAGCGCTTCGGCGTGCAGTCCATACCGACCTTGATGCTGCTGCGCGACGGCCAGGTGGCCGCGCGCCGGACCGGAGCCGCGCCCGCGCCCGCCCTGCAGGCCTGGGTCAGCGAGGTTCTGGCGTCCTGACCGGGGTCTAAGCGCCCTGACCGGGTCCTGGGCCGCCGGGCGGGTCACCGCCTGGTCAGGATGCCGACGGCCAGCGCCAGCACGACCGCGTTGTATTGGCCGGCGTAGAACAGCACGGCGCCCGCGCTGGTGAGCCCGGCCAGGCTCGCGGCGAGGATGCAGGCGAACTCGAAACGGGGGCCGCACAGCGGGCGCAGCCAGCCCGTCACGTCGGCCTGCCGGATCGGCGCCGCCCGCACGCCACGGCGGCGGCGCAGTACCACCATGCCGAGCAGCAGGTAGATCCCGGCCACGGCATCCCAGGCCGCCAGGTACCCGGCGTGCGCCCGCTCGCCGGTCGCGGCGAACAGGAAGCCCAGCCAGATGGCGACCAGCGCTAGCTCGAAGACCTTGGCCGCCAGGTAACCGGACGCGGGCCCCGGGCGCCGCGCTGGCCGCCCGGGTCCCGCGTCCGTCCTGCCTGCGGCTATCGTCGGCTACCGGGAGCCGGACTGGCCTGCGCCCGCGTATTCGGGCCGGGCCGGCATGGGCTGCACGTTGGCCCGGACCACCATCGTCCTGGCCATGTGGTCACCGGTGCGCTGCCGGTAGCGCGAAAACATCATCACGATGATCCCGACCAGCAGCGAAAGCGGGCTGAACAGCACCAGCAGGATGGACCGCACGACAAGCTGGACGAAGCTGGCCGTGCCGCCGTCCGCGCTGATGACCCGGATGCCCATCACCGACATGCCGAGCGTCTGCCCGTTCCTGCGGTGCGGGATAGCCGCCCAGTACAGCACGTACCAGGCCACGATCACCACGACGGCGATCACGACCAGGATGGCGTGCACTGCGCCGGTGCCCCGGCTCAGCGCCCAGGAGATGAGCGAGGCGATGACGCCGTAGATGATCGCGTCGATGATGTACTGCACGGTCCGGCGCCCGGTGACCCGCGTCTCGATCTCGTTCACCGGGGAGATCGGCCGGCCCGCCATCGGGCCGCCCTGCTGCTCGCCCGGCCTGCCGCCGCCCGGCGGCATGCCGTACTGCTGGCCCTGCGGGCCGCTGGCCCACGCCCGACCCGACGTGCCTTCCTGGCCCGGAGCCCCGGCCTGCCCAGGTACCCCCTGACCGGGTACGGTGCCCTGACCCGGCACGCCATCCTGGCCAGGCGCGTTGCCCGGCCATTGCTGTGCGGACGCGCCGTACTGCCGGCCCGCGTCCTGCGGCGTGCCCGGCTCGCCCCCCTGAGGCATGCTCATGTGATCCCCCGATCCACCTAAGGCCGCAGTGGCGGCATGGCGGCTGTGCCCGCCTTCCCGGCGGGCGTACTCGGGCTAATACCCACAGTGACGGATCAGACACACCCTTTTGCCACACCAGTCACTGACGTTCCCATGACCGGAACGCGAATCGCGTGCCGCCCCGGCCCAGCCGGATGCCTCCCCACTCGGCTCCTATGAATGTGAGTCTGGGGCGCATATAACGACATCAAACTCACATTCATCGCTAAGTAGCCAGGTTTTCGGAACGGTCAAGTCTCGGCCGCGTAGGCCACGGCGACCTCGGCGGCCAGGGCGGCGTTGTCGGCGATCAGCCGCTCGTTGACGGCCACGCTGCGGCCGTCGCTCAGCTCTTCGACCAGGGCGAGCACGGCGGGCGTCACCGCCTGCCCGGTCACGCCGCCGCGGTGGACCCGGTCCACGGCCTCGGCCACGATCGGCTCGATGTCCAGGCCGCCCTCGGGCGGCCGGGCCACCAGCAGGCCACCGGACGGGTTCAGATGCCAGTGCACGCGGGCGATGCGGGCGGCTTCCCCCGCCGCGGAGACCATCGCGGGCACCGCCGGGCCACCCTCGGCGCTGTAGAAAACCGGCAGCGTGGGCGTTTGCCAGCCGAGTACGGGCACGCCGAGGGTCTCGAGCAGTTCCGCGGTAGCGTTCACGTCCAGGATCGACTTGGCGCCCGAGGACACCACGACCGCGGGAGTGCGGGCCATCTGCACCAGGTCACCGGATATGTCCAGGCTGTCGGCGAAGCCGCGGTGCACGCCGCCGATGCCGCCGGTACCCATGAACCGGATGCCAAGCGTCCGGCAGATGGCGAGGGTCCCGCCGACCGTGGTGGACCCGAGCGCGCCCTGGACCACGCAGGCCGCGATGTCGCGCGCGCCGACCTTGCGGGCCGCGGGGCCGGCTTCGGCGAACCGCTGCAGTTCGGCGTCGCCCAGCCCGGCGCAGACGCGTCCGTCGACGATCCCGATCGTGGCCGGGACGGCACCCGCCGCGCGGACCCGCTGCTCGGCCGCGCGCGCGGCCGTGAGCCCGCGGCCGCCGGAAAACCCGTGCGAGACCAGCGTGGTTTCCAGCGCCACCACCGGCTGGCCGCGGTCCAGGGCCTCGGCGACCTCCTCGGCCAGGCGCGGCGAGGTTGTCACGGCATCGCCCCCATCGTCGCCACCGCCCGGGCCGCCGCCCGCAGGCCGAGCGTGATCCCGCCGACCAGGTAGCCCGCGGCGAACGCGTCGCCCGCCCCGGTCGGGTCCACCGGCTGTGTGGGCAGCGCGGGGAACAGCCTCCCGGCAGCGCGGACGCCACGCGCGCCCAGCTTAACGATCAGCTCTGACCCTGGCACCTCACCGACCAGTTCGGCCTCGGCCTCGTTGCCGAAGATCACGCCGGGCCGCAGCCGCGCGAGCAGTTCCCCGAAGCGCGCGGCACCGTAGTCGCGCAGCGCGGCCGTGGAGGACAGGTCGACGCTCAGCCGCGGCGCCCGCTGCGCGGCGGCGAGCGCCGCGCCGGCGACCGGCTCGGCGACCAGGCTGTAGGCGGGCAGGTGCAGCCACTCGCATTCGTCGAACCACTCCGGCTGGAGCAGGTCGGCGGACAGGCTCGGCCCGACCCCGCGGTCGGTGAGCATCGACCGGTCGGCCGCGCCGTCGGTCAGCGACACCACCACGCCGGTCCGGCCCTCGATGACCGGCCCGGCCAGTTCCACGGACCGCCGGGCCAGTTCCGCGGCGACCAGGCCGGCGGCCAGGTCGGTCCCGCGCGCCGCGATCAGGCGGGCCCGGCCGCCCAGCGCGATCACCCACGCGGCGACGTTCGCGGCCTGGCCGCCGACCCCGACCGAGGTACGCGCGGGCGTATCGGTCTCCCGCGCCACCGGCCCGCGGGCGGCCACGACCACGTCAAGGTGCGCGTCGCCGAGCACGCAGATCATGCCGACAACGTTAGAGCCGGGTGTTATCCCTGATGGCGATGGGTGCCCGGGCGGCCGAGGCGGCGCGGGCCGCCTGGGCCAGTTCCGGCACGAACCAGTACGCGTCGACGGTACCGACCCCCGACGCGAGGTCGTATCCGGGCTCGGCCCGGAACCCGCGCACGGTGTGCCGCTTGCCGCCCTGGATGAACGCAACGGTGTTGTTGCCGGATGTCACGTCCGCGATGCCCCGCGCATGCCGCGCCGACAGTGCGTACAGGTAAGGGTTGATCACTCCCAGCGGGCGGCGGGCCACCTGGTCGGCCAGGGCCACGATCCCGGCGAATTCCGGTGTCGCCTCGCTGGTGCCGCAGGTGGGGTACCAGCCGGCGGCCTGGCCGGCGAAGCTCTGGTACATGTCGGCCGCGCCGTTGCAGGCGGCGCTCATCGAGATGTCGGGCACACCGCGCTGGTCGCCCACGACGGCGCGGACCTTGTTCTGGAAGCCCGGCCGCCCGAAGATGACCGACCTTCCGCCCCCGCCGGCCAGCGGGCTCGGTCCCTTGGAGCCGACGACGAACTCGTTGGTCGCGGCGTTGTAGGTGTCATTCCAGACCGTGGCCGGCTTGACGTCCCCGGCCGCCGCGTTCAGGTGCAGCCGGGTGCCGCCGACCCCGGTCACCAGCGGGTCGCTGTCCGGCCACGAGGTCACCCGGTGCAGGTAGTAGGTGACCTCGTTGAACTTGGTGTCGGCCGCGCCGCTGTCCCCGGAGGCCGCCAGGACGGTCACGCCGTTGCGGGCCGCGTCGGTGTAGGCGCCGCGCAGGTTCAGCAGGGACTGCCGGGACGGGAAGGTCTGCTCGGTGGCGCTGAAACTCTGGCTGATCACGCCGCCCAGGTGATGGCTGATCACGTATTTCTCGGCGGTGACGATCTGCGGGAAACCGGTCGTGCCCTCGTTCTCCGAGGTCGGGGTCTCCACGAGCAGGATGCTCGCGCCCGGCGCGATCGTGTGCGCGTACTCGACGTCCAGGTCGGTCTCGCCGGCCCAGCCTTCCCGGTTGGCGTTCGGCTTGTAGGCCGGGACCTTGCCCGCGGGCTGGATGACCTTCAGCGACGGCGGCGCGGGCAGCCCCGCGGCCTGGTCGAACCGGCGCAGGTCGCGCTGGACGGTCGGGGACCCGAACGAGTCCACGATGACGACCGTCTGGCCGCGGCCCGTGACGCCGTGCCGGTACAGCCGGGGCAGGTCATAGGCGCGCTGGATCTGGCCGGGCTGGTAGCACGCGATGCGGTAGTGCTGTTCGCAGTACCCGGTGGTCGGCGGCCCCGGGAGGGCGCCGGCCAGGGCGTGGACGGCATCCGGCCGGATCGTCACGACGCCGGCCGACCCGAGAGTGGCCGGGCCCGCCGCGGCCAGGCCCGTGACGCCCACCGCGCCCGCTCCGCTGACGGCCGCGGTGAGCAGCAGCGATCCCGCGCCGACGAGCGCAGACCGGGCGAGGCGCATCTGGTCTCCATGGGGACTCGTCGACGGCGGCCGCCCGCGGCCGGCCTGGGCACGGGTGCGTCACCGACGGTAACAGAAGGCTGCGATCGCGAGGGGTACCTGCCCGCGCACGATACCTCGCGGGCCGGATCCTTCATAGCGGCCCGGCCCTCGGTTACCGTGGGACGCACCGGCGGACCGGAGAACCCTGATGAAGCTGAAGCTCGATCTGCACGACATCTACAACCGCGGCCAGGACATCGACCAGGCCCTGCGCGACATCATGGACGAGGCCGTGCGCAAGAAGGCCCCGGTCATTGAGATCATCCCCGGCAAGGGCTCGGGCCAGCTCAAGAAGCACGTGCTCAGGTTCCTGCAGCAGAAAGAGGTCAAGGCGCTCTATCACCGCGTGGAGAAGGATTCCAAGAACTTCGGCCGCCTCTTCGTCCATTTCCGCTGGTAGCCCTAGCCGCGACCGGCCACGCTCTCGTCCGGCCGGGCGCCGCAACCGGGCCTGAGGCCAGGCCGATCTACCGTGCCACGACGGCCCTGGCTGGGTCCTGCGTCAGAAGGCTCGGCGGTGATCGGTCAGGGCCGGGCGCGCCGCGAGGATCAGCCGCGCCCGGTGTGACGCGGCCCGGGCGGCCAGCACCGCCGCGTGCGCGTGCCTCGCGGCCCCAGGCCGGCGCAGGCTCAAGCGCTGGCGCTGGCGCTGGCGCGGCTTGCGGTGCCGCGGCGACGGCGCCGGGCAGTCCCAGACCTCCGGCATACCGAAATTCCTGACATTGGCCAGTTCCCAGGCGAATCCCATACCCCGTGCCCCCCGTATCCGCAGCGCTAACTGCCCCCGGCCGCGGCTCACTTCCCCCGCTTGATGCTTCCATGCCCCTTATCCGGATGCCCGCCTGACATGCCGGCAAACGGGTTTCATGATCGTGGAGGATCGACAGCCTCATGGCGCGCGCCAGGCTCCACGATCATGGGTGCGGGCCCGGGAAGTTGGGCTGCGCGGCCGGTTTCGGCGGTTATGCGGGGGACCGCCCGGATGCGTGGGGAGTCGGGGCGCCATGGCAGGATGTTCCGCATGAGGGCTCTCATCCGGGTCCTGATCACCGCCGTGGCCCTGTTCGTGGCGACTGAGGTGGTTCCCGGCATCGAACTGCTCGCAGGCAGCACGCTGTCCAAGGTCCTGACGCTGATCGTGGTGGCGCTGATCTTCGGCGCGGTCAACGCCGTGCTCAAGCCGATCGTCAAGACCGTCGGCTGCGTCTTCTACATCCTGACCCTCGGGCTGATCGGCCTGGTGGTCAACGCCCTGCTGCTGTGGCTCACCAGCTGGGTGGCAGGCAAGATCCACGAGCCGTTCCACATCACCGGCTTCTGGCCGGCGTTCTGGGGGGCGATCATCGTCGGCGTGGTCGGCTGGCTGCTGAACATCACGCTGGGCGAGAACCGCCGCCGCGAGCAGGACTAGCGAGCGGGACTAGCGAGCCGCGGGCCGGCCGCACCGGGCGGCCCAGCTAGCCGCCGGGGCTGAACCGGCTGCGCTGGATGAACCGCCCCGCGCCGGGCTGGCCGAAGAACTTGCCGTCGCGGACCAGCACGTTGCCGCGCTGCATGACCACCTCGGGTGCGCCGCGGACCTTTCTGCCCTCGTAGGCGTTGTAGTCGACCCGCATGTGGTGGGTGCCCGCCGACAGCGTGCGCTCGGCGTCGGGGTTGAACACCACGATGTCCGCGTCCGCGCCGGGAGCGAGCGTGCCCTTGCGCGGGTAGAGGCCGAACATCCGGGCCGGCGCGGCCGCGACCAGTTCGACGAACCGCGTCGGGCTGATGTGGCCGCCGCCGACGCCGCCGTCCCACAGCAGCGTGAAGCGGTCCTCGACCCCGGGCAGCCCGTTCGGTATCGCGGAGAAGTCGTCCTTGCCGAGGATCTTCTGGTCCTTGTAGTCGAACGGGCAGTGATCGGTGGAGACCACCTGCAGGTCGTCGGTGATCAGGCCGCGCCACAGGTCCGCCTGGTGATCGGCCGGGCGCAGCGGCGGCGAGCACACGAACTTGGCCCCCTCGAAGCCGGGCCTGGCCATGTCGTCGAGCGAGAGGTACAGGTACTGCGGGCAGGTCTCCGCGTAAGCGGGCGTGCCGCGGTCG
>DATAVV010000225.1:0-31031 GCA_036267555.1 Streptosporangiaceae bacterium
CTTCCGGGTCCACCTGCCGATCGAGATGCCGGACCGGCCGGACGGCCCGGCCGGGGAGCGGCCCGCCGCGGACGTGCCGGCCCCTCATCGCGCGGGAGCCCGTAGTGTTTGAGAACGCGGCGACAACCCGGGCCCTCGTCGTTGAGGATGACCCGAACATCGTGGACCTGATCCGGTCCAACCTGGCCGTGCGGGGCTTCGACACCGTGGTGTCAGCGGACGGCATCCGCACGCTGCAACTGCTCGAGACCGAGCAGCCCGACATCGTGCTGCTCGACCTGATGCTGCCCGAGGTCGACGGCTTCGAGTTGTGCCGCCAGATCCGCGAGCGGTCGTCGGTGGCGATCATCGTGGTCTCGGCCCGCGGCGGCGAGCGGGACAAGGTCACCGCGCTCAACGTGGGCGCCGATGACTACATGACCAAGCCGTTCAGCATCGAGGAACTGCTGGCCCGGATCACGGCCACGCTGCGGCGGACCCGCCCGGCCGCCGCCGCGGAGAGCGAGCCTGCCGCGATCAGCATCGGCGAGCTGACCATCGACCTGGCCAGCCAGCAGGTAACGAGCAGCGGGCAGCCGGTGCACCTCACCCCGACCGAGTTCGCGCTGCTGCGCGAGCTGGCCACCAACCGGGGCAAGCTGCTGACCCATGCCCACCTGCTGCGCCGGGTGTGGGGCCACGGCTACGAGACCGAGACCGAGTACGTGCGGGTCTACGTGCGGCGGCTGCGGGCCAAGCTGGAGGGCGCCGGCGCCACGCCGCTGATACTGACCCAGCCCCGCGCGGGCTACCGGATCGCCGCTGACTGAGCGGCGAGGTCCTCGCGCCGAGGCGTCACCGCTTCGGAATGTCCCCGTGACCTTTTCGGGACTTTTCCGTGGTCACGCGCGTCGGCAACGCGGCTTGTTAACGCTATTTTAACGCCGCCGTGAAGATGTTTACGGCCACGTTAATTACCGGAAGTCTACGGTTTACCTGACAGCGGTCGCTCTGGCGACCCAAAGCGGGCTACATCCGTAACGGCCCCTTTTGAGCCTGCACGCCGCGCCCACAATTGAGGTGGTTTCGTTGGACTTTAAGGCCAAGAGAAAGATCGCTCTGACATCGGTGGTCGCTGCCGCGGCCCTCCTCGCTGCCGCCTGCGGAAGCAGTTCGAGTTCAGGGGGCTCGTCCGGGAACTCGGGGAGCGTGCCGAAGCTCTCCACGTCGTCGTTCACGCTGGACTTCTCCGCGATGGCCAAGCTCAAGCCGCTGGTCTCGCGCGGCAAGGGCAAGGTGGCGGTGATCCTGCCCGACACCACCTCCTCGACCCGGTACGTGGAATTCGACGCCCCGTACCTCAAGAAGTCCCTGCAGCTCGCCGGGCTCAACTCCTCGGACTTCATCATCCAGAATGCGCTGGGCAGCGACGCCACCGAGTACTCCGACGCGCAGGCCGACATCACCAAGGGCGCCAGCGTCCTGATCATGGACGGGATCGACTCCGGTGTCGGGGCCAGGATCGAGACCTACGCCAAGGCCCACGGCGTCCCGGTCATCGACTACGACCGGGTCACCCTGGGCGGCAGCCGCAAGTACTACGTCAGCTTCGACAACGTCAAGGTCGGCACGCTGCTCGGGCAGGGCCTGGTCACGTGCATCACCGACTGGAAGGTGTCCAAGCCGCAGGTCATGGTCATGCACGGCGCCCTGACCGACAACAACGCGACGCTGTTCGCCAACGGTTACGACGCGGTGCTCAAGCCCCACTTCGACAGCAAGCAATACACCGACGTGGCCAACCCGGCCGGCACCTGGGACCCGCCGACCGCGCTGACCGAGTTCCAGGCCGCGTTCACGGCGCACCCGAACATCAACGCCGTGCTCATGCCGAACGACGAGAACGGCGCGCCGATCATCCACTACCTGCAGACCCGGGGCGTCAAGCCGAACACCTTCCCGGTCACCGGCCAGGACGCAACCCTGACCGGCCTGCAGAACGTGATCTCCGGTTACCAGTGCGGCACCGTGTACAAGCCGATCTACCTGGAGGCGCAGGCCTCGGTCGCGCTGGCCATGTACCTGCGGGCCGGGATCACCCCGCCGGCGGCGCTGGTCAACGGCCACGTCGAGGACATCAACACCAAGGCCTCGGTGCCGTCGATCCTGCTCCAGCCCGAGTGGGTCACGCCGCAGACCGTTAACGCCACCGTGATCAAGGACGCGTTCGTGCCGGCGTCCCAGCTCTGCTCGGGCACGTACGCGGCCGACTGCACGAAGTACGGTATCTCGGGGTGAATATGACCGCACAGGACGCGGCGGGAGCGCCGTGGTAGCGAATAGCTCCGAGGACGGCACCCGGCCCGCTGCGGCGGGCCGGGTGTCATCCGCGCCGGAGCGGCCCGAATCCAGCCCGGCCGACTCGGCCGCCGGTCCGGTCCCGGCCGCCGACGCCGGCCAGCCGCTGCTGCAACTGAAGGACGTCGGCAAGAGCTTCGGCCCGGTGCAGGCGCTGACCGGGATCAACCTGGATATCCCGGCCGGGCAGGTCACGGCCCTGGCCGGGGACAACGGCGCGGGCAAGACCACGCTGATCAAGTGCATCGCCGGCATCTGGCAGCCGTCCAGCGGCGAGGTCCTGTGGCGCGGCCGGCCGGTCCACCTGCACTCGCCGCGGGACGCGACCAAGCTGGGCATCGCGGCCGTCTACCAGGACCTCGCCCTGTGCGACAACCTGGACATCGTGCAGAACATGCTGCTCGGCCACGAAGAACAGCGGTTTGGCCTGCTCGACGAAGTCAACATGGAGCTGACCGCGAAGAAGACCCTGCAGGACCTGCGGGTCACGACCGTGCGGTCGATCCGGCAGCCGGTGGGCTCGCTGTCCGGCGGCCAGCGGCAGGCGGTCGCGGTGGCCAAGGCCGTGATGCAGGACGCCCAGCTCGTGATCATGGACGAGCCGACCGCGGCGCTCGGCGTCAGCCAGACCGAACTGGTGCTCTCGCTTATCGCCCGGCTGGCCAGCCGGGGTCACGCGGTCCTGGTCATCTCGCACAACCTGAACGACGTGTTCCAGGTCGCGGACCGTATCGCCGTGCTCTACCTCGGCCGGCTGGCCGCGGTCGGCCCCACCGCGGACTTCGACCGGCAGTCGATCGTGGACCTGATGACCACGGGCGCGTCGACCCGGCTGCACGACAGCAGCGGCGAGCCCGCGGCCTCGGGCAACCTCAGCAGCGGCTCGGAGGGCTGAGACATGGCAGTGACACAGCCCCCTGAGGGGCCGGAAGACCAGGCCGGGTCGGTCGCGGTCGCGGGTCAGCCCGACGCGCACAACGGAGCCGCGGCGCAGATCGCGATGACCGCCCCGGACGTCATGGCCGGGTCGCTGGGCGAGTACACGCGGCTCTGGCTGCGCCGGGTCCGCAGCGGCGAGAGCGGCGTCCTGCCGGTCATCGTCGGCCTGATCGCGATCGGGGCCTACTTCCAGATCTCCCAGCACTCGTTCTTGTCGGCGGGCAACATCGCCAACCTGATGACGCAGGCCGGCTTCATCATCACGTTCTGCATGGCGCAGACGTTCCCGCTGCTGCTCGGCGAGATCGACCTGTCGCTGGGGTTCAACGCCGGGATCGGCGGGACCATCACGCTGTGGATGGTCGCGGTCGCCCACCCGTTCCCGGTCTGGCTGGCGATCCTGGCCGGGATCGTGATCACCACGGTGATCGCCGCGGTCGAAGGCCTGATCGTGGTCTGGCTGCGGATCCCTTCCTTCGTGGTCACGCTGGGCTTCTACCTCGGCCTGAACGGGGTTCTGCTCTGGCTGTTCGAGCAGACCGGCAACGTCGGCCTCGGCGGCGTCATCCAGGTTCACAAAGGGTTCATCGACGGGCTGGTGTCCCAGAACATGAGCCCGACCGTGGCCTGGATCGTCCTGATCGTCGTCGTGGTGCTGGCCGCGGTGTTCATGATCACGCAGGACCGGCGCCGGCGGGCGCACGGCCTGGTCGCGCCGCCGCTCAGCGTGACGATCCTGAAGATCGCCCTGATGGCCGTGGTCGGCCTGGCGCTCGTGCTCGTGCTCAACGCCAACCGGGGCACTCTGTTCGAGCCGCTGCGCGGCGTGCCCTGGGTGGTGCCGGTCGTGCTCGCGCTGCTCGCGGTCATGACCGTGGTGCTCGGCCGGACCAAGTTCGGCCGCTACGTCTACGCCATCGGCGGCAACGCCGAGGCGGCCCGGCGGGCCGGCATCAACCTGAACCGCATCCGGGTGCAGGCGTTCGCGATCAACGGCGTGCTGGCCGGCGTGACCGGCATCCTCTACGCGTCGTTCCTCGGGTCGATCTCCAACAACATCCAGGGCGGCCAGTACGTTCTGTACTCCGTGGCCGGCGCGGTGATCGGCGGCGTCAGCCTGTTCGGCGGCCGGGGCCGGATCGCCGGCGCGGTGCTCGGCGGGTTCGTCGTGGCCGTCATCTACAACGGCGTCATCCTGCTCGGGCTTGGCGCGGCCGGCCAGTACATCTGGACGGCGGCCGTGCTGCTCGCCGCGGTCACCCTGGACGGGCTGTCCCGCCGGGGTGGCGCCGCGACCTGAGCGCATGCCGTAAGTGTCGGTCCCGGCCGGGCTGCCCGGCCGGCCGGGACCGCCGGGTCCGCCCGCGGCCAGGCCCGCCGGTGCTCTGCCGGCAGCCTGCGTCGCGGGCGGAATACCCGGCATGGCAGACTGGTTTGCGCAGATAAGCGTGCTCCGGGGTCGGTGAAACTCCGAACCGGCGGTAAAAGTCCGCGACCCGGCCGAGGCCATCGGCCGGTTGACCCGGTGAAATTCCGGGACAGACGGTAATAGTCCGGATGGGAGGAAGCACGTGCGGCCGGGCCGCGAGGCCCGTCCTGTTGCGCTCGCGCATCGGCGCGTCCGCCCTCACCCCCGGAGCCTGCGGCAGGCAGGTTGGCTCCGGAGGAGAACGAGGTGGATGCGGTGTTCACCGGCATCGTGGAAGAACTCGGCGAGGTCGTCGCGCTCGAGGAGTCCCAGGACCCTGATCAGCCCCGCAGTTCGATGCGGCTGACCGTGCGCGGCCCGCTGGTCACGGGGGACGCATCGGCCGGGGACTCGATCGCCATCAACGGTGTCTGTCTCACGGTCACCGCGGCCACCGGCGGCACGTTCTGCGCCGACGTGGTCAGCGAGACGCTGAACCGGTCCAGCCTCGGCACCCTGGGGACGGGTTCCACGGTGAACCTGGAGCGCTCGATGCGCCTGGATGACCGGCTCGGCGGCCACATCGTGCAGGGCCACGTCGACGGCATCGGCACGATCCTGGAACGCAGGCCCGGGGACGTCCTGCGGATCTCGGTTCCCCCGGGACTGTCGCGTTACGTCATAGAAAAAGGCTCGATCGCGGTGGACGGGATCAGCCTGACCGTTTCCGCCCTCGGCACCGGGGACGGCGCGGACTGGTTCGAGGTCAGCCTGATCCCGGAGACGCTGGCCCGCACCACCCTGGGCCGCGCGCTGCCGGGCGACACCGTCAACCTGGAAGTCGACATGATCGCCAAGTACGTTGAGCGTCTGCTCGGCCGGGAGGCACAGCGATGATCAGGGTGGAGCGTCTGCTCGGCCGGGAGGCACAGCGATGATCAAGGAAGAGACGCCGCGCGAAGCCGGCGGGCTTGACACGGTCGAGCGGGCCATCGCCGACATCGCCGCGGGCCGCGCGATCGTCGTGGTCGACGACGCCAGCCGGGAGAACGAGGGCGACATCGTGTTCGCCGCGAGCAAGGCCACGCCCGAACTGCTGGCGTTCACCATCCGCTACGTTCGCGGCCTGATCTGCGTGCCCATGCTCGGCAAGGACCTGGACCGGCTGCAGGTCCCCCCGATGACCAGCGACAACCAGGAGCACATGGGCACCGCGTTCACGATCAGCGTGGACGCGCGCGACGGCATCAGCACCGGGATATCCGCCGCTGACCGGGCCCGGACCATCCGCACCCTGGTGGACTCGGCCACCGAGCCCTACGAGATCGTCCGCCCCGGGCACGTATTCCCGCTGCGCTACGCCGAGGGGGGGGTGCTGCGCCGCCGCGGGCACACCGAGGCCGCGGTCGACCTGGCCCGGCTGGCCGGCCTAACCCCAGCCGGGGTGGTGGCCGAGATCTTCAACGACGACGGCACCATGGCCCGGCTGCCGCAGTTGCGCGCGTTCGCCGACCAGCACGGTCTGACGCTGATCTCGATCGCCCAGCTCATCGAGTACCGCCGCCGCTCCGAGCGGACCGTCCGCCGCGTTGTGCAGACCCGCGTGCCCAACCAGTTCGGAGAGTGGCGCGCGTTTGGCTACCTGAACTCGGTGGACGGCACCGAGCACCTGGCCCTGGTGTTCGGCGACCTGGCCGAGGGCGCCACCGACGTGCTGGTCCGGATGCACTCCGAGTGCCTCACCGGCGACGTGTTCGGCTCCCGGCGCTGCGACTGCGGCGACCAGTTGGCCGCGGCCATGTCCGCGATCGCCACCGAGGGCCGCGGGATCGTGCTCTACCTGCGCGGCCACGAGGGCCGAGGCATCGGACTGCTCAGCAAGCTGCGTGCCTACCAGCTTCAGGACGCCGGCGCCGACACCGTGGACGCGAACCTGAAACTCGGCCTGCCGGTCGACGCCCGGGAGTACTCCACCGGGGCGCAGATGCTCGCGGACCTGGGCGTCCGCTCGCTGCGGCTGCTGACCAACAACCCGGCCAAGGTGCGCGGCCTGTCCGGGTTCGGCATCGACCTGACCGGCACGATCTCGCTGCCCGTGGCGGCCACCGAGGACAACCTGCGCTACCTGATCGCCAAGCGGGACCGCCTCGGACACCAGCTTGACGACCTTCTCGTCCCTAACGGGAAGCCTCAGGTGGTTCCTCCTCCGCGCCCGGCGGGCCCGGCCGCGCCCGCCCCGGAGTCCCGGTGAGCGGCCAGGGCCGTCCCGAAGGCCGGACCGTCGACGCGTCCGGCCTGACCCTGGCCATCGCCGTGACCCGCTGGCATGCCGAGGTAACCGGCTGCCTGGCCGACCGCGCCATCGCCGCCGCCCAGGCCTGCGGGATCGCCGACCCGCTCGTCGTGCGGGTGCCCGGCGCGGTTGAGTTGCCCGTGGTCGCGGCCCGGCTGGCCAGCCGCCATGACGCCGTCGCCTGCCTCGGCGCGGTCATCCGCGGCGGGACCCCGCACTTCGACTACGTCTGCGACGCGGTGACCTACGGCCTGACCCGGGTCCCGCTGGACACCGGCACGCCGGTCGGCAACGGCGTCCTGACCTGCGACACCCTGGCCCAGGCCGTGGAGCGCTGCGGCGCTGAGGGCGCCGCCGAGGACAAGGGCTGGGACGCGGTCCTCGCCGCCCTGGAAACCGCCCTCGTGCTGCGCGACCTGCCCTAGGCCGGCTGGTCAATGAACTCGCTGGTGACCCAGCGAGCGGCGTTTTCGGGATACGGGGCAGGCAAGCTCAGGACGATGTGCCGGAAGCCCGCGCCGGTGGCCGCGGCGATCTCGTCCCGGGTGCGGCCGGGGTCGTCGTAGGAAACCGGCAGGACGAGGGACCGGGTGACCGACGCGGGGTCGCGCCCGATCCCGGCGCAGAAGCGGTCCAGCAAGGCGCCGCGGCCGGCGGCGTCGCCGACGTCACTGCCGGGGTAGTTCCACACGTCGGCATGCTCGGCGACCACGCGCAGCGTGGCGGCGGAGCGTCCCCCGATGAGCACCGGCGGATGAGGTCGCTGGACGGGCTTGGGGTTGCAGAACGCTCCGGTCAGGTGGAGGTAGGCGCCGTCGAAGTCGAACGGCTCGGCCTCGGTCCACAGCCGCCGGATGACCGTGCACGCCTCGGCGAGGCTCCCGACCGCGTAGGCGGAGTCGTGGAAGGGCAGGCCGTGGGCCGCGTACTCGCGCCGGGCTACCGGGTGACCTGGCCGGGAGCCCGCGCCGATGCCGAACTCGAGCCGCCCGCCCGAGACGACGTCGACGGTCGCAGCGATCTTGGCCAGCATCGCCGGCGGCCGGAAGCGGTTGCTGGTCACCAGCAGCCCGAGGCGCAGCCGTTGCGTTCGTGCGGCGAGGGCGGAGAGCAGCGTCCAGCCTTCGAAGATCGGCCCGTTGGGGTCGCCGCCGATCGGCATGAGGTGATCGAACAGCCACGCGTGCTCGATCTGCGGGATCGCGTCCGCCTCTCGCCATACCCGCAGGACATCGTGGTAGGTGACCTGCTGCGGGGCCGTCGCGATCCCGAACCGGAGTCCGGTCGTGTGCGCCATGGGCTCATCCTCCGCTGTGGCAGAATAGAAACGGAACGGTGCTCCGCTCTGATCATATGGAGCGCTGCTCCGCTTTGCGAATGAATGACGAGAGGAACCGGCGCGGTGCCCGACATCGATCGGCGAGCAGAGCGAACGTCCCCGCAGAAGCGGGCCGACGCCCGGCGCAACGAACAGGCTCTGCTCGCCGCCGCGGCCGCCGTGTTCGTCACCACGGGCGTGGAGGCGCCGGTACGCGACATCGCGGCCAGGGCCGGCGTCGGCATGGGCACGATCTACCGCCACTTCCCGACCCGGGCGGACCTCATCATCGCCGTCTACCGCCACCAGGTCGACGCCTGCGCCGCGGCCGGCCCGGCCCTGCTGGCGAGCAGCAGCACGCCGCACGCCGCGCTGACGCAGTGGGTCGATCTGTTCGTGGACTTCCTGGTCACCAAGCACGGGCTCGCTGCGGCGCTGCAGTCCGACAGCGCCCGCTTCGAGGCCCTGCACGCCTACTTTCTCGACCGCCTCGTGCCCGTGTGCGCTCAGCTGCTCGACGCCGCGGGCGCCGCCGGGGAGATCCACCCTGACGTGGACGCCTACGGGCTCCTGCGCGGCATTGGCAGCCTGTGCGTCGGTGGCGGCGCCGACGCGCGCTACGACGCGCGCCGCATGGTCGGGCTGCTCATCGCCGGCCTGCGCCAATCGCCCCCGGCCCGCCAGTGACCCGGCCGCGCCCGGTTAGGGCGGGCTCGCCAGCGTCGCGCCCGACCACCACAGTTCGTGCACGTCGCCGTCGGAGGTGGCCGCGATGATGTGCTGGTATCCGCTCGGGTCGAAATACCCGCCGATGGTGAGCAGTCCGGCCAGTCCGGCCAGGTCATCGTGGAACACGTCGCCGGGGGCGGCGGCGGACCAGTGGAGCTCCCTGAGCATGCCGTCGGACATCGCGACGATCGCGTGCTGCTCGCCGTCGGCGGGCGCGTCGTACGCCCCGGCCCCAATCGGGCGGCTCCAGTCCGCGTTCGCGACCTGGGCCAGCAGGCTCACGCTGGCCGGATCCGGCCCCTGCCAGGTCAGGTGGAGCAGGTTCCCGTCGTCGGTGGCGACGATCACGTGGTGCGCGCCGTCCGTGGCGAAGTAGCCGCCCAGTCCGACCACGCGCCCGCCGACGTGGGTCAGGTTGCCCTGCCCCACGATCCCGCCGCCCTGCCACCACAACTGGCTGATCGCGCCGTCGTCGGTGGCCACGATGACGTTCTGGTACCCGTCCCCCGAGTGGTAGCCGGCCACCGCGACCACCGAGTGGCCGAACGTGTAGAGCGTGCCCCGCCCCGCCGGGTCGGGGCCCTGCCACCACAGCTCGGTGACCTGGTGGTCCTCGGTCGCGACGATGCCGTGGCGGAACCCGTCGGGGGAGTAGAAGCCGGCCAGCGCCACGACCGGGCTGGTGAAGTGGCTCAGGTTGCCCTGGCCCGGGCCGCCCGATCCCTGCCACCAGATCTCGCTGATGTTCCCGTCGTCGGTGGCGACCAGCGCGTGCTGGTAGGTGTCGTCGGCGAAGCCGGCCACGGCCCGGAGGCCGGAGTCGAAGTGGGCCAGCACGCCCTGGCCGACGGCCCGCCGTGACTGGCTGGCCGCGGCGGTGAACCCGATCGCCCCGGCCAGGCCGGCCGCGGAGACCTTGTTGATGTCGAGTTGGTCCAGGACGTTCGGGGGCAGGTCGTCCTGGGTGTGCTGGACAAGTGTGCTGGCGCTCCAGCGGACGCGGTCAAAGATTTCCTGCCACACGCTCATGTGGTCCTTGATCGCCTCCTGGACCTTGTTCTCGACCTCCTGGGTGAGCGCGTCGAGTTCCTGCTGGCTGAGCTGGCGGCTGAACGGCGGCAGGTCCACGATCACCTTGTTCAGCGCGTCTGCCATCGCGGCCAGGAACGCGACGTGACCCGCCTCGAGGGCCTCGCCGGGGATCTCGGTGACGTCGAGAGCCAGGACCGCGGCGCCGAACACGCCGCCCGTGTTCGGCCCGATGGGATCGGGCGCCGGGATCGGCACGATCTGGGTCGCCCACTGGCCGATCTCCGGCGGGATCAGGACCGAGCTGTCCTTGGTCAGGACGGCGATGCGGTCCACGCCGTCCGGGCCTTCCACGGTGGCCGTGCCGACCAGCTTGCCCAGGTCCGGGTCGCCCGAGACCTGAGCTGTCGTCCCGTCGATCTTGAAGAACGCGGCCCACAGGCCCGGTCCCAGTAACTCGAAGTTCGGTTGGCCCGGGCCGAAACCCGGCTGGGGCGGGACCCAGTACAGCGTCTGAAAGGTGAGGACCAGGTTCTGGGTGGCATCCGGCATCGTTGTCTGCCCCTTCCTGCTCACGGCGGGTCACGAACCCCCGGCGGACCGCCGGCGTTGTCTTGAACATACGCGGCTTACAACGGACTGAGCAGGGCAAACGGCAACCGGCCGGTTCCGGCCCGAAGCGGTTCCCAGGAAGCGCGATTCCATGGCCGGTGCCAACCTGTCCGCCGGGGCGTGAGAAACCCGCCGTGGGCATCCCGAGTGCCGGGCGCTGGTACCGCGTCCACGAACGCCTGGGCGTAGGGGTCGTCGAACAGCCGGCCTGGGCGGCGGCTTTCCCAGGCCCGGACCATCGCCACGCCCAGCGCGGTCTTCTCCACGCCGCCCAGCGGCCCCTGCGGTTCCACGATCCGCCTCCCTCCCTGCCTGCCCTGGGGGTGGACGCTGCTCGATCAGGTGGTCAGCTTGTCCCGCTGAACCCGGCTCAGGCGGCCTACCGCCAGGTCATACGAGTGGTCGATGAGCTCCAGCACCTGCTCGTCGGGTACCGAGCCGTCGAGCACCACGGTGTTCCAGTGCCGTTTGTTGAGGTGATAGCCGGGCGTGATGGCGCCGTAGCGGCTACGCAGGTCGACGGCGAGATCGGGATCACATTTGAGGCTGACGCTGGCAGGCTCGGCGCCCAGTGGCACCAGCGCGAACATCTTGCTCGCGACCTTGAACACGGCTACCTCGTCGCCGAACGGGTAGTCCTCTGCCGATCCCGGTTTGGCGGTGCAGGCCGCAAGCGCCTGATCTCGCCGCGCGTCGCTCACGCCCTTTTCCTTCCCGGCTCAAGCTCCCGCATGAGACGAGTGTGGCACGCCTTGGCGGTGACAGCGGGGCGACATGACCCGGTTTGCCGAACGGCGACACCCTGACGGCCGAGATTGCCTAACCGAGCCGTCAGCCCCTGGGCATCCGCGTATTAACGCCACTCTCGCGTAATCGCATGCGTGCGGGGCGCCTGACTTCGCCTGTCAGCGTCGGCCCACGATCCCAGCTTTGCTAGCCCGCCGCGTTCTTCGGGTCCAGGTCCGTCTGCGCTCTCCTCGATGCGGGCGGCGGCGCGACGGCAGCCGGTAGCCGCTCGTCGCGTCCGGGCACACTGCAGCCGCGTTATCCCAGCCTGGCGAGGAAGTCTCGGGAGTGCTGGATGACCTGGGATGCGGCGTCGGGGTTGTAGGAGGGCAGGGAACTGTCGCTGAACAGGTGCTCGTCGCCGGGGTAGACGATGAGTTCGGCCAGGTCGGGGCCGAGGGTCTGGACGAGTTCGCGGGCGGCGTCGATGTCACCCTCCAGCGCGAAGATCGGGTCCTTGTCCATGCCGTGGATCTGCACCGGGACCCCGTCGGGCCACGGGCCGAAGGCCCACTCGCCGGTGATCGGGATGCAGCTTTCGTACAGCAGCGCGCCGCGTGCGCCGGGGCGGGTCTGGGTGAGCCGTTGCGCGGTCCCGGCGCCGAAGGAGAAGCCGGCGTAGACCAGGCCCGCGGGCAGGCCGGCTACGGCCTGGTCGGCGCGCTTGTCGAGTTCGGTGTCTCCGACGCGCTGGGTGAGCGTGACGCCCTCCTGGATGGTCGCGGGCCGTTCGCCCTCGAACAGGTCAGGCGTATGGACGGTGTGCCCACCGGTGCGCAGTTGGTCGGCGAACGCGCGCACCCCGTCGGTGAGTCCCTGGACGTGGTGGAACAAAACGACTTCGGCCATCTCTACACTCCTGTCATGGACCGCTGCGATCGAATGATCCATAATTTTAGAATAATCCAGTAATGCCGGTCAATGAGCAGATCCCCGACTACGACCTCGATGAGATGGTCGTGGTCACCGCGCCCGAGCAGCTGCGGGCGCTGGCCGACCCGCTGCGCACCAGCCTGCTGGAGCTGGTCCTGGAACGGGCCGCGACCGTCACCGAGATGGCGCAGGCGGTCGGCCGGCCTAAAAGCACCGTCGCCTACCACGTGAACACCCTGGTCGAGGCCGGCCTGCTGCGCGTGGTGCGCACCCGGCGGGTGCGGGCGATCGAGGAGCGGTACTACGGCCGGGTCGCCCGCACGTTCTACATCGGCGTGCTGCACCGTCGGGAGGACAAGCAGGTCGTGGCGGCCATCAACGGGATCGCTGAGGCGGCCGCCGAGTCTGCCGCGGCGCACGCCGCCGACCAGTTGCGGTGCACGCTCGTGCACGCCCGGATCCCGGTCGAGGAGGTTCGGAACTTCTGGGCCCACGTCCAGGAGATCGCCCGCCAGTTCGCCCAGATACCCCGCTCCGGCGACCAGGTCTACGGCTTCGTCGCGGGCTTGTACCCGACCGACGCCCCCACCCTGCCCGACCCCGACCCCGGCCCGGTTGGCTGACGGGAAGCGGTTGCGGCTCGCGCTGCCCGGCCTAGCTGGCGCCCGTGGGGGCTGCTGATCGTTCCCGGGCCGGGTGCAGCACGGCCGAGCCGAGCCAGCGGCTGGCCCGCAGCGCGAGTTCCACGTCGTGGCGGTTCCCGGCGGCGGGGCCGGCCCAAGCTCGCCTCGGCCTTGCGGATCCGGTACTGCACCGTGTTCTTATGCAGCATCAGCTGCTCCGCGGTCGCCCTGTAGCTGCCTCCGGACTGCAGGAAAACCAGCAGCGTGTCACGCATGCGGGCGTGATGGTCATCGTCGGTGGCCAGGCCGCCCAGCGTGCGCTCACGTTGACCGCTCGCCGGACAGCAGACCCGGATCCGGGCGGCCCGCGCCGCGCTGCGGTTCCGCAGCCAGTGCTCCCGTTCGCGCGTGTGGGCCGCGACGATCTCCGCGGAGTTCTGGTCGACGTACCCGGCCACGATCTTGGACATGTCCAGGGTGGCGGCGGTGATCATATGGGCGTCATCTGTATGCCGGGCCAGCTCCTTGAAGAGCCAGTCGGAGAAGCACGCGTGCCCGAGCCGGCAGGCACGCAGCAGCGCGGTGAGCGGCGTGCCGCGCCGCGCCCGCCGGCGAGCGTATTCCAGGGAAGCGGCCGGGGCCCGCACGGCGCTCAGGTCGATCTGGTGCTGCAGGATCTGCAGGCAGGTGCCGACGTTGTGGAAGTGGGGCGCGCTCCATCACCGCCAGGAAATAGACGCGCTGGAGATGCCGCCTGGCCTCGACGATGACCGTTCCTGCACTGGACTCCTGCAGCGGGGCGTGCTCGACGAGGAAGTGCTCGAGTGGCCCAGCACGGCGACCTTCCTGTAATGGATGTCGGGCTTGGGTGACTTGTCCCAGCCGATCTGATCGGGCACGACCACCCGGTGCCCGGACGCGGTCAGCGCCTCGATGACATTGCGGAAGTAGTAACCGCCGAATGCCTTGCCGTGCATCAGGGCGACTGCGCTGTGTTGGCCATAACCGCGTACCTTCCGGCAGATAGGCGATGTCTTTAAAGTCCGCTTGCTCTCATGCGGCTTTGGCGAGGACCGAGTCCAGCGCGCCCCTGGTCCGGCGGACCTCGATGCCCCTCGTAACGAGCGTGGCCCCGGAGATGAGGTTGAACAGCCCGAACAGGATGGCCAGGGTCACCGCGCCCAGGCCCGGACGAGCGAGCACCGCCACCCCGAACGCGATCCACACCAGGCCGGTGATGACGTACATGACGCGGTGGCCCGCGGTCTCGTCGCTGCCAAACGCGGAGAAGACCTCGAAGATCCCGCCGACGAACGCCCAGACTCCCACGACGATCACCAGCACCAGCGCGGTGGGCGCCGGCCAGGCCAGGGCGACCACCCCGGCGGCCACGTCAACCAGCCCGAGCAGCAGGTGGCCGATGACGGGCCCAGCCTTGCCGCTGTTGAAGGCCCGCATGGCCTCGAAGCCCGAATCAATGAACGCGTAGACGGCGAACAGGATGACAAGCGCGAGAATCGTCACGCCCGGCCAGGCCAGGGCGAGAATCCCGACGATCGTGGCCAGGATGCCGCGCAAGATCAACGAGGTAGACACTGACTTGAACATGGGTGGTGGTCCTTTCGATCGGCGGTGCCTCGATCCGTGCGTGCGTCCGGGGGAGCCATGAGTCGAACCCGCAGATCAGTGGCCACGCGAGCAGGGGAGCGGGAGCCCGGACAGCCCAGCTTGAATGTCGGCAGAGACGGATTCGGGTGGCTGATCGGCGTCTACCGCGACGAGGATGCCCCGTTCCTTGTAGTAGGGGACGAGCGGGCCGGTCGTCTCGGCGAACACCTCGAGCCTGTGCCGGATCACATCAGCCCGGTCGTCGGAGCGCCCGCCCTGGCTGGCACGGTCCAGCAAGGACCAGGCCGCCAGCCGCTTGCCTTGCGTGCCCTTGCCGGCGCCCGGGGGAGCGAGCAGCAGCAGTCTCACGGGATGGTCAGGTCGGCCGGGATGACGATGTCCCGCTTCTGGATCTTGCCGGTCGGGCCCTTGGGCAGCGCGTCGACGATCCACAAGTGGCGCGGGTACTTGTACGCCGCCACCTGGCTCTTGACGTAGTCTCGCAGCTCATCGGCGCTGATGGCGGCACCCGGCTTGAGGGCCACCGCGGCACCGACCTCCTCGCCCAGGGACGGGTGCCGCAGGCCGATCACGGCGGCCTCGGCGACCGCGGGATGCTCGTAGAGCACTTCCTCGATCTCCCGCGGGTAGACGTTGTAGCCGCCGCGGATGATCAGGTCCTTTTTCCGGTCCACGATGTAGAAGTAGCCGTCCTCGTCCGCCCGGGCCAGGTCACCGGTGTGGAACCAGCCGTCGGGGATCGCCTCGGCGGTGGCCTCGGGGCGTTGCCAGTAGCCCTTCATCACGTTCGGCCCGCGGATGACGATCTCACCCACCTCACCCTGCGGGACCTCAAGGTCTTCGCCGTCCACGACACGCATCTGGACATCCCGGATGGGGGTGCCGATCGAGCCGGGCTTGCGCTCGCGGCCGGGATGGTTGAACGACGCGACCGGCGAGGTCTCCGACAGGCCGTATCCCTCCAGCACCGGGACGCCGAACGCCTCCTCGAAGCCGCGCAGCACCTCGACCGGCAGCGCGGCACCGCCGGAGATGCACATCCGCAGTGTGGAGGTGTCGTAGTCCGCGCGGTCGGGCTGGTGCAGCAGCGCCACGTACATGGTCGGCACGCCCTCGAAGACGGTGACTCGGTGACCGGCGATGATCCGCAGGGCGCGCTCGGCGTCGAACCGCGGCAGCAGGGTCAGGCACGCCCCGGTCGCAACGGCCACGTTGAGCGCGACGGTCTGCCCGAACACGTGGAACAGCGGCAGCCCGCCGAAGATGACGTCGTCCGGGCCCGCGCGGACGATGTCGGTGCACGCCACCTCGGTGTTGCTGAGGAGGTTGCCGTGGGTGAGTTCGGCGCCCTTCGGGTGGCCGGTCGTGCCGGAGGTGTAGAGGATCACCGCGGTGTCCTCGTCACTGGTGTCCGCGACCTGGTCATCCGGGTCGGCGGAGACCAGCAAGTCGGGGAAGCTGACCCCGTCCACGACGATGGATTCCGCCTCGGCCTGCTCCGCGCCGGAGCGTGCCTGGTCCGCGAACGCATGCCAGGCGAAGATCAGCCTGGTCCCGGAGTCGCCGAGGTAGTAGGCGACCTCCCGCGCCTTGAGCAGTGGGTTCATCGGGACGACCACGCCACCGGCCCGGAGCACGCCGTAGTACACCACGGGGACTTCGGCGACGTTGGGCATCATGATCCCGACCCGGTCGCCGGGCCGCAGACCGCGCTCGCGCAGCAGCCCGGCGACCTGGGCGCTCGCCTCATCCAGGGCTCGGTACGTCATCGCCGCGTTGTCCACCCGAACGGCCACCCGTCCGGCGTGAGCCCGTGTCGTGTCCGTCAGGTTCTTCGCCAGGTTGGTCACGCTTTTCATTCTGCGGCGGGCGGCCCAGGCGGTCGTCGGTCCCCGGTATCAAGCCTGTCCCCGGGCGTTGGTACGGCGGCACAACCGTTGTTCCGGTGGCCCGAGGAAGGGGCCCATCCTCGTGCCGCCAGCACGTTAACCCAGGGTTCGTCCCGGCTTAGCGTCATGATCACACCGCGAAAGGGGCCGGGATGGACACTATCCTGCGTTGCCAGATGCTGCCCGCCGCGCCGCCGGGCTGAGCACCATGGAGTTCGACGTCCTGATCGAGATCCCGCGGGGCAGCCGGAACAAGTACGAGGTCGACCACGAAAGCGGCCTGATCCGCCTGGACCGGACGCTGTTCACCGCGACGCAGTACCCGGCCGACTACGGTTTCGTGCCGGACACCCTGGGCGAGGACGGCGATCCGCTCGACGCGCTGGTGCTCGTGCTGGAACCCACGTTCCCCGGCTGCCTGATCCGCAGCCGCCCGTTCGGCATGTTCCGGATGACCGACGAGAAGGGCGGCGACGACAAGGTACTGTGCGTGCCCGCGGGCGACCCACGTCAGGAACACCTGCGCGACCTGCAGGACCTGCCCCGGTTCGACCGGCTGGAGATCGAGCACTTCTTCCTGATCTACAAGCAACTCGAGCCGGGCAAGAGCGTCGAGGGCGCGTCCTGGGCCGACCGCGCCGCCGCCGAAGCCGAGGTGGAAGCCTCCCGTCGCCGACTGCGGGAGATTCAGAAGCCAGAGCCCAGTTGACGCCCCTGTCCCGGTCAGCCAGCGCGGGCGGGGCCAGGAGCTCCCTGAGGCACCCGGGCAGGTTGCTGTGCACGTGCAGGAGCGTGTACGCGAGCAGTTCCCGCGGGTCGAAGCTGCGGCCGTAAGCGGTCCACGTACCGGCGTTTACCACCAGATGCTCGCGCATCACCTCGGTGTGCAACAGCGCCCGCTCCTGCCCGGGTGTGAGCGGCACCGACTCCAGGAAACCCTCGATCTGGCTGAGCCACAGGTCCGGGAGCTTCACCTCGCGCTGGCGCGCCGGGGCCGTCGCGCGCTGGCCGGCGAGGAAGCCGGCCCAGTCTGCCGGGCCGAGGATCCCGTGCAGTGGTTCCGGGTCCGGGCAGCCTGCCGTTGAGGTAATCCAGCACCCGGGCCTCGGTGACGCTGTCCGGCGCGGACACCGTGGGATAGAGCTTGAGAACGCGACGGTCGCCGACTGCGTAGACCGGACGGGAGCCGCCCGGGTAACGGCGGAGCCCGGCGCCCGCCAGACCGAGGCGGGCCGCGAGATCTTCCGCGGCGGCGCGGACGACCTTCTCGTCGAAGACGACGGCCTGCCACTCCGCGGAGAATATCCGGCTGCCTGCGCGCTATGGCCGGTGCCCGCCAGTTCTGCGCGGTCCGCAGCTACCTGTTCACCGCGGCCAAGGTCATCGAGGTATCAGCTCGGCACCGGCAAATAACTACGCGGTCAAATGGACTTGACCAGTTACTCTACGTGAAGGCTCCGATGCCGGTGATAGCCCGGCCGACGATGAGCGTCTGCATGGTCTCGGTGCCCTCGAAGGTGTGGATCGCCTCCAGGTCCACCATGTGCCGCATTACCTGGTAGTCGAGCAGGATGCCGTTGCCGCCCAGCATGTCGCGCGCCTCGGCGGCGATCGCGCGGGCCTTGCGGGTGTTATGCATCTTGGCCAGCCCGGCCACGGTGGGGCTCAGCCGGCCGGCCTCGGCCAGGCGGCCGATCTGCAGGCAGTACAGCTGCATCGCGGTCAGGTCGGCCAGCATCGAAACCAGCCGCTGCTGGATGATCTGGAAGCTGGCCAGCGGCTCGCCGAACTGGCGGCGCTCCTGCGCGTACCGCAAGGCGGTGTCGTAGGCGGAGGTGGCGTGGCCCAGCGCCGCCCAGGCGCAGGTGCTCCGGGTGGTGGCCAGGACCCGGCTGGCGTCCTTGAACGAGCGTGCCCCGGGCAGCCGGTTCTCGGCCGGCACTCGCACGTTCTCCAGCGTGATGTCGGCCTGCCACACCGAGCGCAGCGACACCTTTCCCTCGATGACCCGGGCCTGGTAGCCCGGCGATCCCTTCTCCACGACGAACGCATTGACCTGGCCATCCTCGGTGTTGCGGGCCCAGACGACGACCAGGTCGGCGACGGTGCCCAGGCCGATCCACCGTTTGCGGCCGTTCAGCACCCAGCCCCCGCCCGCCTCCGCATCCCCCTTCAACGGGCGGGCCGAGGTTTCCAGGGCGACCGAGTCCGAGCCGTGGTCCGGCTCGGTCAGCGCGAATGCCCCCAGCTTGTTCATCCGGGCCAGGTCAGGCAGCCAGCGCGCCTTCTGCTCCTCCGAGCCGCACATCGCGATCGACAGCATGGCCAGGCCCGCGTGCACGCCGAGGAACACCCCGAGGCTGCCGTCGCCGCGATGCAGTTCCATCGTGACCAGCCCGCACGCCATCGGGCTCATTCCGGCGCATCCGTAGCCCTTGATGTCCTCGCCGACGACGCCAAGCTCGGGCAGCCGCTTGACCAGTGGCCAGCAGATCTCGGCCCGTTCCCAGTACGGGCCGACGACCGGCACGACTTCCTCGTCGACGAACCGCCGGACGGTGATGAAGTGCTCCCATTGCTCGTCGGTGAACTGCTCGCGGACGGAGAAGAAGTCCGTCCCGAGGGATTCCCCGAGGTGCGTGTTCGTCGCCTGCGTCATTGCTGGCTCCCCTCTGGGGTGAGGTCGGCATCCAGGAACGTCTCCACCGCGGCGGCCAGGCGTTCGGAGTCTACGGCCAGCTCGAGGTGGCCGCCCTGGTAGATGTGCAGCCGGCTGCGTGGTATCAGCCAGTGCATGATCCGCCCGTTGATCACGGGGATGATCGGGTCGTCGTCGCCGGCCAGGATCAGGGTAGGCGGCCGCAGCTTCGGCAGCCACGGCAGGCTGGTCCAGCCGAGGCTGGCGATCAGCTGGTAGTAGTAGCCCCGGGCCGGGCCCAGTCGTGTGGTGGCGTGCAGCAGGTCCCGGGCCACGATCGGGTCTTTGCGAGCGCTGCCCCCGTACAGCTCGGCGGCGATTCGGGCCGCGTATCCCGGGTCCCGGTGGCGTCGCGGCGACAGCATGCGCAGCAGGACCCACGGACGCCCGGGAACCATGAGCGAGCCTGGGCCGGTCGCCACCAGCACCAGGCGGCGCACCCGGTCCGGGCGGCTCAGCGCGAACTGCTGCGCGAGCCCGCCGCCCCAGGAGATGCCCAGGACGTCGGCCTGGGCGTAGCCGAGCTGGTCAAGCAGGCCGGCCAGCAGTGACGGCAGCGTGGCCAGGTGGTAGGGGATGACCGGGGCCGGCGACCCGCCGACGCCCGGCATGTCGAACCGGATGACCGGCCGCCGCGGATCGAGCGCGTCGGCGAACGGCTGGAGCAGTTCCAGGCTCGCGCCGATGCCGTTGCACAGCAGCAGCGGCGGCCAGCCCGCGGTCCCTTCCCGCACCGAGACCCGGATGGTACGGCCGCCGACCGTCAGGTTCCTCATCCGCTCGGGCGGCCCCGCCCGGTGCAGCCGGCCCAGGATCCGGCCCAGGCCAGATCCGGCGCGGTCTTCTCCGGCGGGTCCGGGACGGGACTCGTCAATGGTCATAGACATACGTTCCCGGCGCGTCGTAGACCGGTACCAGCCCGCCGCCGCCCAGGTCCCCGGGCGCGGCCTTCTCCTCGCCGCAGAGTTCGGCCAGCCAGCCCGCGTAGTCCGGCCACCAGGACCCGTGGCAGGTCTCCGCGTGGCGCAGCCACTCCTGGGGATCTTCCGGGCACTCCTTGGCCATCTGGTACCTGGCCTTTTCGTTGCCCGGCGGATTGACCATCGCGGCCACATGCCCGCTGGTCGACAGCAGGAACCGGGGCTGGCCGCCCAGAAGCTGGGTGGACCGGTAGCAGCTCTGCCAGGGGCAGATGTGGTCGGTGATACCGGCGACGATGTAGCTGTCCCGGTCGACCGCGGCCAGGTCCACCGGTGAGCCGAGCATGGTCGCGCCGCCCGGCTCGACCAGTGCGTTGGCCGCTCCCAGCCGGAGGAAGTCCCGGTGCAGGCCCGCGGTCATCCGGGTGGTGTCCGCGTTCCAGAACAGGATGTCGAACGGCGGCGGCTTCCGGCCGAGCAGGTAGTTGTTGACCCAGTAGTTCCAGATCAGGTCGTTCGGCCGCAGCCAGGCGAACACCTCGGCCAGCGACCGGCCGTCCAGGTAGCCGCGGGCGCGGGACGCGTCCGCGGCTACCTGCGCGGTCCGCTCGTCGATGACGGCGCTGGCCAGGCCCGCCGCCGCCTGGTCGAGCACGGTGACCATGAGGGTGAGCGCGGCGATCCGGTCCTGCTGGCCCGTGTGCGCCAGGTGCGCGGCCACCATCGCCGCGATGATGCCGCCGGAGCAGGCTCCGGCGAGCACGGTCCGCTCGCTCCCGGCGATCCGTTCGGCCGCGTCCATGGCGTCCAGCACGGCCTGCCCGTAGGTGTTGAGATCCCAATTCGCGTGCCGGGCGTCCGGGTTGCGCCAGGAGATCATGAACACCTGCAGGCCGCGGCCGACCAGGTACTCGACCATGCTCCGGCCGGGCGCCAGGTCCATCACGTAGAACTTGTTGATCACCGGGGGGACGATCACCAACGGGACCTGCCGGACCGCGGGCGTGACCGGGCGGTACTGGATCAGCTCGAACACCGGGGTCCGCAGGACCACCGACCCGGGCGTGACGGCCAGGTCCACCCCGACTTCGAACGCGTCCGGCTCGACCATGGATGGCACCCGCGGCGCAGCCGCCATGTCGGCGAGGAAATGCCGCAGGCCCGCCAGGGCGCTGCCGCCGCCTGTGTCGACGGCGGCCTTGACCGCCGCCGGGTTCAGCAGCGGGTTGTTGCTCGGGGCCAGCGCGTCAATCAGGTTGGTCAGCACGAAGCCGACCCGCTCGGAGTCGGCCGTGTCCAGGCCGGCCTCGGCCACCACGCCCTCCGCGCTCTCCGCGGCGGCCAGGTAGGCCTGCATCGTGCGGCGCAGCAGCGGGTTGCCCGTCCAGCCCGGGTCGGCGAACCGGCGGTCCCGCCGGGTCGGCTGCACCTGGGACCGGCCCACGGCGATGCGGGCCAGTTCGCCGGCCAGCCGCCCTCCTCGCCCGGCGACCAGCCGCGGCCTGGCGGCCAGGGCCGCGGCCAGGCGCAGGCCAGAGCCGCCCGGGTTCACCCGGCGCAGCATGCCGGTGGCCGCATCGGTGAGCAGCAGATCCAGCGGCGCCGCCGCGGCTTCGTCCGCGGCGGACCTCATCGAATCGCTGTCAGCGCTCACTACCTGCCGAGCCTAGGCCGCGGGGCGCGTTCTTCCATTGGTCGCTCGTCACGAACCCGGAGCCGGACGTGGTGCCATGGGCACAGGCTCGCGTCATGGCAGGCCGGTCACCGAGTCATCGTCCGTGACCGGCGCGCGAACGCGAATCACCGGGATCGGGTGATGGCCGTTCACCTGCCCAGCAGCCAGCATGGTCTGTTGTAAAGACCCGCACGGGCCGCCAGGGGACATCGTGCCGGACCCCGGCCAACTGACCAAGTGAAACAGGAGGCTTCCGGTCATGAAAGTGGCACTTACCGGTGCAACAGGGTTCATCGGATCTCACGTACTGACGGAACTGCGATCCGGCGGCCACGAGGTGACCGCGCTCGTCCGCGACGACGCCCATGCCGACACCGTCGCGGCCCGCGGCGCCACGCCGGCGGTGGCCGACCTCTACGACCGGCCGGCGGTCGCGAGCCTGCTGGCCAAGGCAGACGGGGTCATCCACACGGCCAGTCCCGGCGACGCCACCAGCGCGGACCTGGACTCCGCCGTCGTCGACGCGGCGATCGCCGGGCTTGCCGGCACCGGCAAGCCCTACCTCCACGTCAGCGGCCTGTGGATCTACGGGTCCAACCCCGCCATCACCGAGGAGTCGCGCTTGAACGCGCCCGCGATGGTGTCCTGGAAGGTGCCGATCGAGCGCCGGATCCTCGGCGCGACGGAGATGCGCGGAGTCGTGGTCATCTCCAGTACCGCCTACGGTGACGGCGGGGGCGGGATTCCCGGGCTGCTTCTCGGCTCGCCCCGGGACGACGCCGGTCACCTGATCATGCTCGGCACGGGCCAGCAGCACTGGTCGACCGTGCACGTCGCGGACCTGGCCGATTTCTTCCGGCGCGCCCTGGAAGATGACTCAGCCCGCGGCCGCTACATCGTCGACGACGGAGTGAACCCGACCTTGGCCGAACTAACGCAGGCGGCCGCCGTCGCGGTCGGTGCGCCAGGAGCGGCCCCCGGTTCCGATGACGAGGCCCGGGCACGCCTGGGCGACAACTTCGCCGAGGTCCTGCTGCTCGATCAGGGCATCAACACGTCCAAGGCCCGGACCGAACTCGGCTGGCATCCGTCCCGTCCATCACTTGCCGACGAGTTCCGCCACGGGAGCTATCGCCACTGACGGCCAATCTCCGCAGCCTGCGGGTGGACCAGCTGGCGGCGGTCAATCTCCGCCTGCCCGGCGACGGCCACGTCGACGCGCGCTTCGATGATCAGCTGGCCGCCAAGCTGAACGTCAAGACCTTAGTTCCGTGCTCCGGCGGGCTGAACCCGAGGTCACGTGCGACACGGCCGTGCGGTGCAATATCCGTACCGGCTGACCACGACCGGAGCTCATCAGAGGCGGACATGACGAGCGCTGCGGCCATTCCAGGAGGTGCTTGACCATGGAATACCTCGTCACCATGACCACCCACGTGCCGGCCGGAACGGCGGAACAAGCCGTCGACGACATCCGCACCCGCGAGGCCGCCCATTCGCGCGAACTCGCGGCCCAGGGCCACCTGCTGCGCCTGTGGCGTCCTCCGCTGCAGCCAGGCGAGTGGCGCACGCTCGGGTTGTTCGCCGCCGCCGACGGCGACCGGCTCGAGGAAGTCCTCGCTTCCATGCCGCTGCGGGTGTGGCGCACCGATGAGGTCACCCCGCTCTCGCCGCACCCGAACGACCCGCCCCCGGCGCCCGCGAGCAGCTCCATCGCGGGCCCGGAGTTCCTGGTGACGTTCACCCTGGCCGTCCCGCCGGGCACAGCCGCCCAGACGGTGGAGGACGCCGAGGCCCGCGAGGCGCAGGCCGCACGTGACCTGGCCGGCCAGGGACACCTGCTCCGGCTGTGGACCCTGCCCGGCACCGGGCGCTCGCTGGGCCTGTGGCAGGCCCGCGATCCGGCCCAGATGCAGGCGATTCTGGAGTCGCTGCCGCTGGCCCCCCTGATGACCGTGGACACCACGCCGCTGTCACCGCACCCCAGCGATCCGGCGATCACTAGCCGCGCCTAGGCTGCTCCGGGCTGAGATTGTCCATATTATTGACAGTCTATGATCCGTACCATATGGTGCCGGCATGCCAACACCTTCAATGGCCGACACGTACACCTCGATCCCCGAGCTGATGCGTCTAGATGTCCTTCGCGCTCACCGAGCGGGGCCGCGGGGCCGCGCGGCCGCCGAGGCGATCTTCGAAGGCGGGCGGGTCGTCGACGAGGAACTGGAGCGCAGGCTATCCCCGGCCGAGATCGACGGGCTGCGCCGTGGGCTCGCCGCTCTTGGCGAGATCAAGCAGTCGCTGCCGAAGCCATGATGCGTCAGCGTGGTCGCGTTCAATGAGCGATCGTCCTTGGTATGAGGATGTCCCGGTGCCGCAGTTGATGCGCGAGGCACGTGAGGCGTACCGGGACGCAGTCGGGCGTGCCCTGGCCGACGCCGGATGCGATGACATTCCGCGCAACGCCGTGTTCGTGCTCGCGGGCTTGGACCACAGCGCTCCGGAGCCGGCGTTCAGCCCCCAGTCCGATGTCATCGCCTCGCTGGGATTGAGCAAGCAAGCGGCCAGCCAGCTGATCGATACCCTCGTGCTTCGGGAATACCTCGAGCGCCGCGTCGATCCCGAGGACCGGCGGCGGATGGGCGTGCGGTTGACCGATCGGGGGCGTACCGCGGCGACCGCGATCCAGACGTCAACCGATGCGATCGATGCGACAGTTGCGCACCTGATCACCGCCGAGGAGCTACGCGGATTGCGAGTCGGCCTGGCCGCCTACAGAGTGATCCGTGAGCGGCAGTTAGGCACAACCGCGGGGCGGCGGGTCAGCCGATGTGGTGGCGGTGGGCGTAGCCGATGGCGGCGGCCCGGTCGCGTGAGCCGGTCTTGGCGAAGATCCGGCTGATGTGGGTCTTGATCGTGTGGTTGCTCAGGAATAGCTGCGCGGCGATCTCGGGATTGGTCAGCCCGCGCGCGATCAGCGCGAGGATCTCGGCCTCGCGCTGGGTGAGGCCGTCGGGGGGCGGGCCGGCCCCGGCTGGTTCCGGCCCGGCCGGCGCCGACGTGGCGGCGAGCAGCGTGGCGTGCACGCGCGGGTCGAAGACCGTGAGCCCGCTGGCCGCCGCGCGCAGCGCCTGGGCGATGTCGCCGTGGTCGGCGTCCTTGGTGAGGTAGCTGCGCGCCCCGGCGTGCAGGGCGTCGAGGACGGAACTGTCGTCGGCGTACGTGGTGAGCACGACCACGGCGACGCCCGGGTGCTCGGCGGCCAGCCGGCGGGTGGCCCCGATGCCGTCGAGAACCGGCATATGCAGGTCGAGCAGGATCACGTCGGGCTGGTGCTCGGCCACCAGGTCCAGGGCCTGTTCCCCGTCCGCTGCGGCACCGACCACCTCGATGCCAGGGAGCCCGCCGAGGAGCAGGACCAGGCCCTCGCGCACGCTGGCCTGGTCGTCGGCAATAACGATGCGCAACGCGGCGTCAGCGGCTCGTGGCGTCATGAAGCCATGGTCTCAGGCGGGGCGGGGCAATTCGGCGGTCACCACCCACTGGTCGTCACGGGGTCCCGCCTCGAGGGTCCCGTTCAGCAGGCGGAGCCGTTCCCGCATGCCGGTAAGACCGTAGCCGCCGTTGACCGTGTTCATGTCCGGCGGACGGGCGGCGCCGGCGCCCGGGGCGAGGTCGTTGCGGACGGTGAGCCGGACGCCGGCCTCACGGTAGTCGAGGCGGACCTTAACGCCCTGCCCCGCCGCGTGCTTGGCCGCGTTGACCAGGGCCTCCTGCGCGATGCGCAGCAGTGCGACGGTCGCGTCCGGCGGCAGCGAGGCGGGCGCGCCGCCGATGTCGAAGCTGGCCGCGACGTGATAGCGCTCCGCGAAGGCGTCGCTGGCCCGGGCCAGTTCCTCGCCCAGCGGAAGGGTGTCGGCGCGCAGGGCGTGCACCGCCCGGCGCGTTTCCACCAGGCCCTCGGCGGCCATCTGCTGGGCCGCGGCGAGGAGTTCGCCCGCGCGGTCGGGGTCGTTGCTCAGCACCGACCGCGCCGCCTGGATCTGGATCCCGAGCGCGCCGAGCGAGTGGGCGAGCACGTCGTGGATCTCCCGGGCGATGCGGGCGCGCTCGTCGAGCAGGTCGGCTCGCCGCTGCTCGGCCTGCAGTTGCTCGCGCTGGGCCAGCAGCATCGCCGCCTGCTCGGCCCGCACCCGGTAGGCGCCCCGGTTGAGCCCGATGATCAGCCCGCCGGCCACGAACGCGGGGAAGCCGAGCAGCGTGCCGAGGTCGGCGCCGAAGATCAGCCCGCTGACATCGATCGCGAGGATGCCAGCAGCGGTCACGGCCAGCGCCGGCGCCAGGCCAAGATCACCGCCCGCGAGCATCGCCGCCAGGAACGTGAAGATCACCAGGGCGAGGCCGCCCGTGCCGGCGCCGCAGGCCGCGCCCGAGCCGACCGCGATCACGCCGATGAGCGCCGGCAGCAGCCGGGCCTGGTAGCCCGCGAGGGCGGGGCGCAAGTCGATCATGGCCCAAACCAGGAACGCTGCGGCGGCCACGCCGTAGCCCGCGATCTGGACCGTCGCCCTGACCGGCCCGGGCGGCGGGGCGATGAAGAGCGTAAGCGCGCCGAGCCAGGCGAAGCCGAGGGCGCGCGCTAGCCAGTTCAGCCTCCGCGACATGCCTCCAGTATCCGAGCCGGCACGTCACCCGCGCGTCACCCCGCGGGCTGATCACCGTCGCCCCATCTGGTACCGGCTGGCACCAGGTGGCCGGCTCCGCATCATGCCGGGGACAAGACCCCGGTCCGATCCGCAGAACCGCGCCAAACGCGACGGTGGATGCGTTGTCAGATTCCCGCCGCTAAGGAGCCCGAGATGCTTTCCGAACTCACCGAAGCCATGATCGTCAACGGCGTCGTGCTGGCCACCGTCCTGGCCACCGACCTCGGCCCGGCCCGCAAGATCGGCCCGGCCCGGCTGCTGCGCCCGGTGATCGCCGCCGCCGTGATCATCCCGCTGTTCGTGGACCGTCCGGTCACCCACGGAACCGGCCTCGTGGTCGAGGTCGCGGGGATTGTGGCCGGGGTGCTCGGGGGGCTGGCGGCCGCCGTCATGATGGGCGTCTACCGTCACCCCCAGACGGGCCGGCCGGTGAGCCGGGCCGGGGTGCCGTACGCGATCTTGTGGACGGCCGTCATCGCCGCCCGGGCCGCTTTCTCCTACGGCTCAACGCACTGGTTCGAGTCCTCGATCGTGACCTGGGCCATTGCGAACCAGGTGTCGGTGGCGGCCCTCACGGACGGGCTGATCTTCATGGCCATCGCCATGGTGCTGGTCCGCACGATCGGGCTCGGCTACCGCGCCTCCCGCCTGCCCGCCCCGGCCGCCGCGCCGCTGAGCGCCTAGACCGGCCGGAACCGCGGCCACCGCCCGCCCAGGGGATACCCGGGCGGGCGGTGGCGTGTGCGTTAGTTGATCCCGGAGTTGACCATCCTGCCGAGGACCTCGTATTTCTCCGGGTTCCGCTTGCGCAGTACCAGGGCCAGGCCGACCCCGATGACCAGCCAGGCCAGGCAGAGCCACGGGATGATGTCCACCCAGATGATCGACCCGCCGATCTTGTCGAGGTTCGACCACAGCAGCCACAGCACCACGCCCATGGCGATGATCGACAGGACCGGGATGATCTCCGTGGTCCACAGGTTCCGCTCGGCCCGGTGCTCGGGCTTGCGGAAGTGCAGGATCGTGGCCACCGAGGACAGCGTCTGGTTGACCAGCACCGAGAACGTCGCCACGATCGCGAACCAGCCGAAGAGTTCGTAGTAGGGGGCGGTGGCGAAGTTGGCGAAGCTCTGGGCTGACTTGCTCGAGTACCAGATGATCAGGAACAGCCCCAGCAGGCAGGCCACGATCACCGTCGTCACCGCGTTGGCCACGTGCGGGCTCTGCCACCTCTTGTGCGTCCGGCCGAGGTGGGGGCTGAAGATCTTCTCCCGCCCGATCACGTACAGGTAGCGCGAGGTCGTGTTGTGGAAGGACAGCGCGCAGGCGAAGGACGAGGTCAGGATCAGCCATTCCATGACGTCGGTCACCCACAGGGCGGCGAACTTGGTGGTGACACCGTAGTAGAGATTGCCCCCGTTGGTCGCCGCCTCCTTGACCACGTCGTGCGTGCCCCATCCGGTGACCACGGCCCAGGCGGCGACGGCGAAGAACAGGCCGCCCCCGATGACGCAGATGAACAGCGCCTGAGCTCCGATCTTGCGCGGGTTGCGCGACTCCTCGGCGTAGTTCGGGATTGTCTCGAAGCCGACCCAGGACCACACGGCAAAGAAGATGCCGACCCCGGGAGCCAGTCCCTTGAACGCGTTGACCGGGTTGATCGGGGCCGCCGATATGCCAGTCGGGCCGCCGCCGTGGCCGAACACCGCCACGATCATGACGGTGAGAACGACTATCTCGAAGATGAGCGCGACCCCCAGCACCTTGGAACTCAGCCGGATGTCGTAATGGCCCAGGATGAAGTTGAGCGCCAGGGCACCGAAGGCCAGGTACGGCCAGGGCACCCCCACGTGGAAGAACTGCTGGATGGTGATATTGCCGAAATAGCCGAACGCGCCGTACAGCGAGCCCTCGACGAACGCGTAGGCGAAGACCGACAGCCATCCGGCGCCCATGCCGAGCGGGCGGCCGAGCCCGTGGCTGATGAACGAGTAGAAGCCGCCCGAGGACGGGACGCTCCGCATCATCTTCACGTAGCCCACCGAGAACAGGGCCAGCATGACGATGCCTATCTCGAACCCGGCGGGCGCCCCGGTCCCGTTGCCGATCCCGATGGCGATCGGCACGTTGCCGAGTTGCCCGGTCAGCGGCGACATGGCAGCGAACGAGATGAACAGCACCCCGGCCAGCCCGACGGCCTTCCCGCGCAGCTTGTGGACGTCCTCACGCCCGGAGATGTCCATCGATCCGGGCTGTTTTACCGCCGCGGGGGCGGCGGAATTGTCATTGATGCTGCTCATATGGCTGCTTTCTCGTGCGCTGGTGTGATGCGGAGTGATCGAGGAGGCTGCGGCTGTTGCGCAGGCCGCTCCAGTCCGGCGGTGTTTTTTTGTACGTAACGCGGCTGTCCTCCACCGTGGTCGCCCCGGGCGGGTCGGCCGGCGGCGCGTCCGGGTCGCTCCAGGTCAAGGCGCCTGGGGCTGTTCGGCGTCGGCCACGGGCCTTCGCTGCGTCAGAAGGCGAGTCAGCCGCGGGATGGCTCGACGACAGAAGAACTGCGGGGACTCGGCTACGTCCGCCGATCCGTCCGTGGTACTGGGCGCGCACGCCGGAACCCCGGTAAGGCAACATCCGCTATCTGTTCGAACTCTGGCTTCACCTTGGCGTACCCCTCCCAGTCCAGTTCGAAAAAAGTCTGGCGCGAACCCGGCGCACCGGGCATTACCTTGGCAAAGCTCATGATCGACGTGGAGAGCACGCCTCGTCAACCTCTACTGGGAAGCGCCGGAAGGACTGATCAGCACCCAGACGACCTTGCCGCCTGCTTCCCGGTACGTTCCCCAGTCTTTACCGAGGCTTTCGATCAGCAGCAGGCCCCGGCCGCCGATCTCATCGGGACCGGCATCCTGACGGGCCGGCATCTCGTCGCAGGCATCCCAGACCTCGATGACGAGGGATAGCCGGTCGGATAGCACGCGGAGCGCGGCGACCGGCACCGCGGCCGGGTCGGCCCTGGGCGTGCAACGCTCGTAGGCCTGGACCGAATTGGTCATTAACTCCGAGGCCAGCAGTTCCGCGGTGTCGGCGAGGCCGGGCAGTCCCCATTCACGCGCGACCGCCCGGACGTGGGCGCGGGCGCAGCCCGGCGCGGTCGGCAGCGCGGCCAGCGGGATACGGGAATGCAGCGGCCACGCGGGCGCGACTTCCGCTGTGACGTGGCCGCTCATCACTCACTTTCCCATTTCCGGCCTGGCCGGATCGCGGTGTGCCTGTTGATCAATCTCATCGGGCCGGAGCGTCGCTAAGCTAGGGGCAGACTGACATGCCGCGGTCTGCCACGGCTTACCCGGAGGATCGCCACGATGGCTATGCGTGACCGGAGAGCGGCCGCCGACCCCCGAGGTGCTCACGCGCACACGCTGCGCATCTGGCAGCCGCTGATCATCCCCGGTTTGCCGCGGACGGCCGAGTACGCGCGGGCGCTGTTCCTTGCCGCCGGGCGGACGACGCGAAAGCCGATGAACTGGTCGCGCTGCGGCTGGAACGCCAGTCGATCTTGGACCGCGCCGAGCCCCCGCATGTCATCACGGTGCTGGACGAGGCCGCGCTGCGCAGGCTCGTCGGCTCTGCGGCGGTCATGCACGGGCAGCCAACCCATCTGGCCGACTGCGCCGGGCGCCCGAACATCTCCGTCGAGGTCGTGCCGTCCAGCACGGGCGCCAACGCGGGGCTGAGCGGGGTTTCCAGCTAGCGTCGTGCGACGGCGCGCCGGACGTGCTGTACGTGAACGGGGTGGAGGACGTGACCGAGGAACGACGCTCGCTCGTGCGTCTCGCGACCCGTATCTTTGACCTTGACCCACGGGACCGGCAGGCCCCTCCGCTCAGGATCAGGCGGGGGGCCTCGGCCTGGAGGTTCCGGCGGGCGACCTGACTACCGGCCCTCCGCTATGACCCCGATGCCCTCGGTGTTGTCCGTGCGCAGATGCCGGATGGCCTGGTACTCGGGCGATTCGTACCAGTCCCTGGCCGCGGCCTTCGAGGCAAATCTCAGCACGACGGTGACCTGCCCGGGTGATCCTTCCAGCAGCTCGCAGTCGCGGTCGACGACGACGGTCTCGGCGCCGTGCGCTTGCAGGGCCGGCCCGACCGCCGCCAGGTACTGCTGGTACTCGGCCTGGTTGGTGATCGTGTAGTTCGCAACGAAGTACCCAGCCATAACGCCCCCGGTTCGGACAGTCGCGAGCAAACCAGCCACAGGTTCGCAGGCTACTTCGGTAGGCGCGAGGGCCGCCACGCGGGTGACGACGCCGGGGGCTGGTCCTCGGTGCCGCGGGTGAGGGGTCTTGGTCACAGGTCATCGTCATCACCGAAGGTAGTTCCTGGCGGGCTGGGTCCCAGCCTGGCTCGCAGCGTTCTCGCCACCGCGAACCAGGCCCGGTCAGCCTGCTGGCTGTTTCTCCGCGAGTCTCGGTCCTCGGGATCCATCAGGGCCCGAAGCACCGGATGGGTGAACGGAAGCCAATCCACCAGCAGATCCATGATGCGTTCGGCGATGTTGGCTGAGA
>DATAVV010000226.1:0-3660 GCA_036267555.1 Streptosporangiaceae bacterium
GCAGTACGCGACGATCAAGAGGAGTGGGCACACATGTGGATCACTGACTGGACCACACGCGCCGCCTGCAAAGGAACCGACCCGGACGAGCTGTTTGTCCAGGGCGCAGCGCAAAACCGAGCCAAGCTGATCTGCCGGGGCTGCCTGGTGCGGACCGAATGCCTGGCCGACGCACTGGACAACGGCATTGAGTTCGGCGTCTGGGGCGGGATGACCGAGCGGGAGCGCCGGGCGCTGCTGCGGCGGCGTCCCGACGTGAAGTCCTGGCGCGAGCTGCTGGAGCAGGCTCGCGATCGCTACGAGCAGGACGACGACATGGACGACCTGGTGGCGAGTTGATCCACTAGCCGAGTCCCGGTTCGCTGGCGAGGCTGGAACCGATCGTGCGCAGGCCCTCGAGGTCATGGACGTCCTCGGGCTGCGCCGCGACTTCGGTCACGGGGACGGTGGGGTGGGCCGCAGTGAAGTGCTCGGCCACCCGCCGTTCCCGGGCCGCCAGTTGCATCCGCTCCGCGTGCAGCCGCAGAACCCCGGCGGCCAGCGCGTAGCGCGGCGGCTCGGTCCCCGCCGGGTCGTTGCCGTTCTCCAGCGTCTCCGCGGCCGCCAGGCTGCGGGCGGCGGAGAGCCGGGTGGCGGCGGGCACGTGTACGCGATTGAGGATCATTCCCGCGAGCGGCATCCGTTCCCCGGCGAGCCGCTCGACGAAGTATGACGCTTCCCGCAACGCGTCCGGCTCGGGCGCGGCCACCACGATGAACGACGTGCCCGGCGTCTGCAGCAGCCGGTACGTCGATTCGGCCCGCTCGCGGAACCCGCCGAACATCGTGTCGAACGCGGTCACGAACGTCTGCATGTCCTTGAGCACCTGCGCGCCGAGCACCTTGGTCAGCGTGCCGGTCACCAGCGAGAACCCTGCGTTCAGCACCTTCATGTAGGAGCGGCGGGGGGAGGCGGGCGCGGTCAGCAGCCGGATCAGCTTGCCGTCCAGGAACCGGCCCAGCCGCTGCGGCGCGTCCAGGAAGTCCAGCGCGGACCGGCTCGGCGGCGTGTCCACCACGATCAGGTCCCACTCGTCCGTGCGGTGCAGCTGGCCCAGCTTCTCCATGGCCATGTACTCCTGCGTGCCCGCGAAGCTGGACGACAGGGACTGGTAGAACGGGTTGGCCAGGATCTGCGCGGCCCGGTCCGGGTCGGCGTGACCCTCGACGATCTCGTCAAAGGTCCGCTTCATGTCGAGCATCATGGCGTGCAGGCTGCCGCCGGAGGAGAAGTCCGCGTCGACCGGCCGCGGGACGTTGTCCAGGTAGGTCAGGCCCATGGACTGGGCCAGCCGCCGGGCCGGGTCGACCGTCAGCACGACCACGTGCCGCCCCCGTTCGGCCGCCCGCAAACCCAGGGCGGCCGCGGTGGTGGTCTTGCCCACTCCGCCGGAGCCGCAGCAGACGATGATCCGGGTCCGGCGGTCGCCGATCAGCGCGTCGGTGTCCAGCCGGGGCGGGACGGGTTGCGGGTTCATCAGGCCGCGCCCTGTCCGCGCAGCACCTCGGCCAGCCGGTAGAGGCCGCCCAGGTCGATGCCGTCGGTGATGTCGGGGAGTTCGTAGCGGGGCTGCCCGGCCACCGCGAGCTCGTTCCGCTCGCGTTCCTGCAGGGCCACGTTCCTGGCGTGCTCGGTCAGCTCGACGCTCAGCCCGGCCGCGAGGGTCTGGCTGTCGGCCAGCCCGGCCGCCTTGAGCCCGAGCGCGATCTCGGCCTCGTCCACGTGACCGGCCGCGGCGGCGCGCAACTCCGGCTCGGGCACCCCGTCCGGGCGGACTCGGTTGATGAACACCCCGCCCACCTGCAGGCCGCCCAGGGCGCGCAGCTCGGCGATGCCGTCCAGGGTCTCCTGGACCGGCATCTCTTCCAGGGTGGTGACGAGGTGCACCGCGGTCTGCGGGGAGCGGATCACCCGGGCCACGGTGTCGGCGTGCGTCCGCACCGGTCCGACCTTGGCCAGGCCGGACACCTCGACCGAGACGTTGAGGAAGCGGCCGATCCGGCCGGTGGGCGGCGCGTCCATCACCACCGCGTCGTAGACCTCGCGGCCGCCGGCCCGGCGCCGGGCCGCCTCGGTGGCCTTGCCCGTCCGCAGCACGTCGGACAGCCCGGGGGCGATCGTGGTGGCGAAGTCGACCAGGCCCAGCCGGTTCAGGGCCTGGCCCGCGTGCCGCATCCCGTAGAACATTTCCAGGTAGTCGAGGAGCGCACCCTCGGGGTCGACGGCCAGTGCGTACAGATCGCCGCCCGCCCGGCCGTCCTCAGCCGGCCCGATCCCGACCTTGCGCTCCGCGTACGGCAGCGGCGGGCAGTCGAACAGCCGCGCGATTCCCTGGCGCCCCTCGACCTCGATGAGCAGGATCTTGCGACCGCCCCGGGCCAACGCCAGAGCGAGGGCGGCGGCCACGGTGGTCTTGCCCGTGCCGCCCTTACCAGTGACGACGTGCAGACGCACGCCCTCCCAGTCGGTGTCCCTTGCGCTCATCACTGCGAGGCTATCTCCGACTAGTCATTGTTACGGCCAACCCCCTTGGTGCCGGCGCACGTAATTCTCATTAGTCTTGTTGTTGGAGAGAGGTGATCCCTGTGGTCGCAGCACTCGTTGTCATCATCGTGATTCTGGTCATCGCGGCCCTGTCCGCCGCCGGGCGCAGTATCCGGGTGGTCCAGCAGTATGAAAAAGGCATCATCTACCGCTTCGGGCGCGTGCTGCCCGAGGTGCGAGGCCCCGGCCTCCATATCATCCGGCCGATCGGCGACCGCATGCAGAAGGTCAACATGCAGATCGTCGCCATGGCGGTCCCGGCCCAGGATGGCATCACCCGGGACAACGTGAGCGTCCGCGTCGACGCGGTGGTCTACTTCCGGGTCGTGGACCCGATCAAGGCCACGGTGAACGTGCAGGACTACATGTTCGCCATCGCCCAGCAGGCGCAGACCTCGCTGCGGTCGATCATCGGCCAGTCCGAGATGGACCAGCTGCTCGCCGAGCGGGAGTCGGTCAACCGGGAGCTGCGCCGCGTGATCGACGAGCCGACCGAGGCCCCCTGGGGCATCCGGGTCGAGCGCGTTGAGGTCAAGGACGTGTCGCTGCCCGAGGGGATGAAGCGGTCCATGTCCCGCCAGGCCGAGGCCGAGCGGGAACGGCGGGCCCGCATCATCACCGCCGACGGTGAGTACCAGGCCTCCAAGCGCCTGGCTGCCGCAGCCAACGTCATGGCCCGGGACCCCGCCGCCCTGCAACTGCGGCTGCTGCAGACCGTGGTCGAGGTGGCGGGCGAGCGCAACAGCACGCTGGTCATGCCGGTCCCGGTCGAGCTGCTCCGGTTCTTCGACCGGATGACCCCGGGGGCCCAGCAGCCCGCCGCGGAGCGCACCGAGCCCGAGGACCTCGGGGATGCCGAGGTAGCGGAGGCCGAAGCCGAGATCGCCGGGGTCAACGTGCCCGAGCTGTCGGATAGTGCGATCCCGCCGGCACCCGAGGTCGAGGGCGTCCCGGATCTGGTGCAGGGGCTGCCGTCCGCGGCCGCCGAGCCGGATCTGACCCCCGAGCCGGAGCCAGCGGGCCTGCCCAGCTCCGAGGTCCCCGCCGCCCCGGCCAGTGCCAGCCCGGCCAGTGCCA
>DATAVV010000227.1:0-9846 GCA_036267555.1 Streptosporangiaceae bacterium
CGTTCGGGGTGTTGTCGCCGGGCTTGCCGGTGCTGATCGGCCAGGTGTCCAGCAGCGCGCCGTTGCGGTACAGCTTCATGTGGTGCGAGGTGGTGCTGGCCACCACGATCAGCGAGTCGCCGATCGTGAACGACTGGCTCAGCGTGTGGCCGCCGTAGACGCCAGGGGCGCCCTCGACGCCGTCCAGGTGCCCGGTGAAACTGACCTGGGTATGCGCGGGCCAGTAGCTCTGCGGCCGGAAATAGGCACAGGTCGGGGCCATGTTGCACGGGTTTTCCCAGTACCACGAGCCCACGACCGGGCTGGAGCTGGTCACCTGGAACGCCCTCTCCACCGCGGCTTTGTCGGTGATGGGCTTGCTGAAGTACAAGATGATCGGCATGCCCACGCCGTAGGTCTGGCCGGAGCCCTCGAAGATCGTCGTGGAGAACGTGCTGGACGGGGTGAGGGTCTTGAACGAGCTGCTCTGGGTCAGCGTCTTGCCCGAGGTCCCGGCCGCGGCCGTGCCCTGCGCCTTGGCCGTGACCTGATAGCTCTGGGACACGTCGAGCGCCCAGGTGCTGTGCCACACGGTGCCCGCGCTGTTCATCGTCCCGCTGACCGGGTCACCGGAGGTGGTCACGTTCACGCTGCCTAGCTTGCCGCGGGTCGCCGTGACCGTGATGCCCTGGCCCGGCGTGGCGCTGGCGCTGCCGTTGGCCGGGGTGATGGACACCGCGAGACCGTTCGACGCCGTTTTCGTGCTGCTCTTGCCGTTACTGCTGCTGCTCACGGTCGTGCCCCCGCCGGAGCAGGCCGTGGCGGCCAGGGCGATCGCGCCGAACGCCGCGATCGCGGCCAGCCACCGGCGCTGGCGGGCGGGCGGGAAGCTGGTTGCGCTCACTCGGGACCTCCCACTGCGGACGGGTCGCGCTGGGGATTGCCGTCCAAGGGTATGCGGGACCGTCGGTGCCTACTAATCCGAAGTCGGCCGATTTGGCCCCTGCGGACCAGCGCGATGATCGCGGCCAGCGCGGCGATCGCCACCGCGGTCCACGGGACGTAGTCCCCAAGCTGGTCATACGGCGTCCGGACCGATGCCGGGGGCAGCGCCAGCCGCAACACCGCCACCCCGCGGAAGGACGAGCCCTTCCACATCAGCAGCCGCCCCCGGGAGTCGAACGCGGCCGAGTCGCCGGTCAGCGCGGCCTGCAGGACCGGCCGCCCGGTCTCCGCGGCGCGCAGCGCGCCGAGCGCGGCGTGCTGCGCCTGCACCCACTCCCAGCCCTGCTGCCAGGTGGAGTCGGAGGTCTGGTAGACGATCAACTGCGCCCCGCGGTCGGTATCCACCCGGGACATGTCGGGGAATGCAGACTCGAAGCAGATCAGCACGCCGATCGTGAGCGGGGCTGTGCGGGCAGGCGTGACCCGCATGACGTGCGCGCCGGTGCCCGGGATCATGTTCTGCGCCGCGGCCTTGCTGATCCTGGTCAGCCAGCCGAGTTGCTGCCGGAACGGGATGTACTCGCCGAACGGCACCAGGCGCGTCTTGACGTAGCTGCCCTTGATGCCATCCGGGCTGACCAGCAGGGCCACTTTCGAATGGTCGCCGTCGGGCGCGATCGAATCCTGGTTCACCAGCAGCGGGGCGCCATCCTCGGCCGACAACTGCTCCAGTTGGCGCAGCAGCCCCGGGTGGGTGTTCAGGTCCTCGCCGATGCTGCTCTCGCCCCAGACGATCAAGTCGGCATTCTTGTCCCGCAGCCCGGCCGACAGCCGCTGGCTGGCGTCGACCCGGAGCGTGGCGTTGTGCACCACGCCCGGCTGGGTTACCGCGACCGTGATGTGCCGGCTGACCGGCGCGGCCGCGGTGAGCGCGTAGGCGACCGGCCCGGCCGCGACCGCGACGGCCGCGCTGACCGCCCCGATCAGCCTTATCGTTACCGGCCGGGCGGCCAGCGCGATCAGGATCCCGGTATTGGCCGCCACCAGCGCGAAGCTGACCAGCCAGACTCCGCCCACCGCGGCCAGGGCCAGGATCGCGGGGTGCTGCCACTGGCTCGCGCCGTATACCGCCCAGGGGCCGCCGAACCCCTGCCAGGACCGCACCCAGTCCGCCACCAGCCAGCAACTCGGCACGACCGCCAGCGCGGCGAGCGCGCGCCTCCACGTGACCGGCGGCCGCAGCAACCCCCAGGTGGCGGCGCCGAAGGCGGTCCACAGCGCCCCGATGACGATGGCCACGAGCAGCAGCCCGGGCCCCAGGTTCGGGCCCAGCCAGTACAGCGAGGCGAGCAGGAACCCGGTGCCGGCCCACCAGCCGCGCGCCGCGGCCTCGCGCGCGGTCGGCGCCGAGCGCATCAGCAGCATGGCGGGCACCAGGCCGAACCACGCCACGAACTCCAGGTTCGGCGCGGGGAAGGCCAGCGCCGGCACCGCGCCCGCGACAAGCGCGGCATACCGCGCCGGCTTGGTAAACGCGCGCCAGAACGCCACATTCTCTATTGTGCGGCCGGCGCCGCGATCCCGAATCCGATCTCCGCCAAGCCGCCCGCCCGGCACCGCGTCCAGTGCGTCCCAGCCCGCCTCCGGCGCCCCCCGCCGTCCCGCTTCAGACACCCCGCCGTCCCGTCCCCGTCGTCCTGGTAACGCCGCCGCCCGGCCCCTTCCAGATGCCCCCGCGCTTGCTCCCCTCGCGCGGTCTCCGCGACCTGGCCCCAGCGCCGTTCTTCCCGCGGACGGCCGTTCATGATTCTTTATTGTGTTGACTTACCTGTGGCATTCTCCGCCAGCTCAACACAATAAAAGATCTTGCGTTACTGACGGGGGTGACGCGGCGAGCGGGGAAGATGTGGCTGCGCCGGGTCGGCTGGCCGGGCGCTGGACTGGCGTGGCTAGGCGGGGTGGCGGGAGCGGCGGCGGTCGGTGACGGACGCGGCGACGGCCAGGCCGAGTGCGGCGACGGCCAGCGCGCTGAGCGCGATCTCCGGCCACTCGCCGAGCCGGGTGGCCAGCGTGCTGCGGGTCAGCAGCGGGACCCGCGCCTCGAGCACGGCCCGCTGCCAGGTCCGGCTGCGGGAGATCAGGGTTCCGTCCGGCGCGATGATCGCGCTCACCCCGGTCGTGCCCGCGACCACCATCGAGCGGTCGAACTCGATGGCCCGGATCCGGGCCATGGCGAGCTGCTGCAGGGTCTCGCCGAGTTGGCCGTCCACCTCGAAGTCGGCGTCGTTGGTCTGCTCGGTGAGCAGGTTGGCGCCCGCGCTGACCTCGGAGGCGACCAGGTTGTCGAAGCCGACCTCGTAGCAGATCACGTCGCCCAGCCTGACCTGGCCGATCCGGAACACGACCGCGCGGTGCCCGGGCGTGAAGTCCACCGGCTGCAGCGCAGGGAGCGAGCTGAAGCTGCTGATCAGGCCCCGGAACGGGATGTACTCGCCGAACGGCACGAGCTGGCGCTTGACGTAGAGCTCGACCGGCCCGCGGCCCGGCAGCCAGAGTTGGCCGACGTTGCGCCTGGGGTTGTCCAGCACCGCGCCGACCAGCACCGGCCGGTCGATCGTGGACACCGCTTCCGCGACCGTGGCGAAGATGGCCGGGTCCTGGCCGGGGTCGATGTCGGTGGAGTTCTCGGGCCAGATCACCACGTCCGGTGCGGGAACGGCGCCCGCCCTGACCCGCGCGGCGAGTTGCTCGGTCGCGGCGGCGTGGTTCGCGGTCACGGTGGTCTCGCGCAGCACCTCATCGAGTGTCTGACCGTGCGGGACGTTGCCCTGCACTGCGGCCACCACAGTGGTCGGCGTGCCCGCGCCCGGCTGGCCCGAAGGCAGCAGGCCGCCGGCCAGGGCCAGGCCTGCGGCCCCGGCGAACGCCAGCGCGGGGACGGCCCGGCGGCGCAGCGCGGCGCGGGTGCCGGCCCGGGCCGCCCGCGCGGGGCCGGCACCCGAGGCCAGGCCGCCGGGGCCCAGCAGCAGCCAGGCCAGCGTGGCGCCGGCCAGCGCGACCAGGAACGACAGCAGCGGCGGGCCGCCGACCGACACCCAGCGCACGGTCGGCGCCTGGGCCTGGCTCATGGCCAGCCGGCCCCAGGGAAAGGCGTAGGGCCACCGGTCGCGGAAGGCCTCCACGCCCACCCACCAGGCCGCGACCGGTATCGGCCAGGCCGGCAGGCGCAGCATCAGCCGCTGGCCCATCGAGAAGATTCCGAAGATCACGGCCTCGGCGATGGCCAGCGCCGCCCACGCGTACCAGGCCAGGTTGATCAGCCAGGACAGCAGCGGGACGAAGAACACCAGGCCGAAGACGAGCCCGACCAGGAACGAGCCGCGCAGGCTGCGGCCCCACAGCGCCACCACCAGCAGCGCCGGGCCCAGCGCCGCAAGCGGCCAGACCCCGACCGGGGGGAACGCGGCCGCCAGGGCCAGGCCGCCGCCGACCGCCGCCAGCAGCGCCAGCGCCGTGGGCAAGCCGCTCCTGGCATCGGCCTGCGGGGCATCGGCCTGCGGGGGATGGGGCGCGGGCTCGGTTCGCGCCGCCGAGGCCGGGCGGGAGGTGCCGAGACCGACCGCCGACTCACCGGCCGAGTCACCCGGTGCCCCGGGAGCTGCGCTGTGCGGCACGGTCCCTCCCCACCGGTGCGTCATGGCCTGGCTCGTTGCTGCGAGCGTAGTCCGCAACCCGCCCGGAGCCCTCAGCGCGCGCTCGGATGAGCGGGTTGCGAAATGCAATTTACCAATTCGATGGGATTGCAGCTATCCTTCGTGATAATCTCGTCACCGTCTGTTGATCATTGATGGGCGAATAGCGGTTCCAAATAGGACTTGTGAGGTTCTGGGTCGTGGTCAAGATCCGATACGCCGACCTGCCGGGCGGGTTACATGTCCGTGCCGTGGCGCGCGGTAAGGACACGATCATCTACCTCCTGCCCGGGCTGACCGTGATGCAACGGCGCGACGCGCTGCGCCGGCTGCGCAGCAGCGCTCGCGTGGGCCACGGGCCGCGGCTGCCCACGGCGGGCGTCGCGAGCGCGATGATGGCGGACGGGATCCGCAGCACGGTCCGCAACACCGCCGCGGCGGTGCGCGCGCACCCGGCCGTCTTCCTCCCCCAGATTGTGATCATTTTGTCCGCGGCCGTCGCCTACGTGCTGCTGGTGTCGGCCTCGGGCCGGCCCCAGCCGGCGCCGACCGATGCGACCGCGCTCGGCGGCGCGGCGTCGAGCACGGCCGCGCCGCCCCCCGGGAACCGGCCGATGCGCCCGGCCCTGCCCGTCCCCGCGGCGACCCCTTCCCCGACACCGAGGCCCAAGCCCTCCGGCAGCGGGCAGCACCCCGTGGGCCCCGCGCCCGGGCCCACGCACCGGCCGCCCCCGAGTCCGACGCCCACGGACTCCCCGACGCCTCCTCACTCGCCGCCCACCCCCCATCCCTCGCCCACCCCCACGAGGCCGCCCGCGCCCAGGCCGCAACCGACGCCCACGCCGCAGCCGCCCTTCCCGACCCCCCGGCCGTTCACCAGGGTTCCGTCGGGCCTGGCCGGGCCGGCACTGTGGCCCGGGCTGGGCGGCCGCCGCTGGCCGGGGCCGCCGCTGGGCCTGCTCGCGGTGCGGCGCCCGGCGTAGCCCGGCAGGATCGCTCAAGACGGCCGCACTGCCGTCGGTCATGCTGGTCCTGGCCCGATGCAAGGACGGGCCGACCGACGAGGGGCCGACGAGAAGGAGAGCAGCGGTGAGCCGCCGGGGCTGGGTGCTGTTCGCAGCGATGAGCGTTATCTGGGGCATTCCCTATTTGCTGATCAAGATCGCCGTGACCGGCGTGCCCGTTCCGGTGCTGGTCCTGGCCCGGACCGGTATCGGCGCCGCGCTGCTGCTGCCGCTGGCCGCCCGGCGCGGCCAGATCAGCGCGCTGCGCCCGCACTGGCGCTGGCTGGCCGCGTTCGCGGCCGTCGAGATCATCGCCCCGTGGCTGCTGCTGTCCGACGCCGAGCTCAGGCTGTCCAGTTCGATGACCGGCCTGCTGATCGCGTCGGTCCCGATCATCGTCGTGGTGCTGGGCCGGCTGACCGGCGGCACCGAGCGGCTGAGCGCCGTGCGCTGGGCCGGGCTCCTGGTCGGGCTGGCCGGGGTCGGGCTGCTGGTCGGTCCCGGCGCCGAGGGCGGGGACGCCTGGGCCATCACCGAGTGCCTGCTGGTCGCGGTGTGCTACGCGACCGGGCCGCTGATCGCGAGCCGCAAGCTTGGCGACCTGCCACCGCTGGGGATGACCGCGGTGTGCCTGGGGTTCGCCGCCCTGGTCTACTCGGCGCCGGCCGCGCTGACCTGGCCGGGTTCCTGGCCGTCGGCGCGGATGCTGTGGTGCCTGGCCGGCCTGGCGGTCATCTGCACGGCTGCCGCGTTCGTGATCTTCTTCCGGCTGATCGCGGAGGCCGGGCCGGCCCGGGCCAGCGTGATCACCTACGTCAACCCGGCGGTCGCCGTGACCCTGGGCGTCTCGGTGCTCGGCGAGCGGCTCACCCCGGCCATGGCCGGGGCGTTCGCGCTGATCATCGCCGGCTCGGTACTGGCCACCCGCCCGGGCGGGCGGGAGGCGCGGGTGCCGCGGCCCGGGCCGGGACCGGAGCCGGAGCCTCAGCCGGAGCCGGAGCCTCAGCCGGAGCCTTCCTAGCCAGCGGCGCCGCGGCGCGCGGGGCACGGCCGGGCCGCCGTAAACCGCGATGCCGCTCCGCCGGCGCCCCGCTACACTCGCGAGGGTGATCGATCTTAAAGCCGCGCGGCAGGAGCCCGACCGGTACCGGGCCGCGCTGGCCCGGCGTGGTGCGGCCAAAGACTTCGACGAACTGCTGGCCGCGGACGCCAGGTGGCGCGAGCACACCGAGCGCGCGGAGACCCTTCGTGCCGCGCAGAAGAGGTCGTCCAAGGGCGGCCCGCCGAGCCCGGAGGAGCTGGCCGAGCTGCGCCAGCTCGCCGCCGACCTGGCGGTCGCGAACGAGGAACGGTCGCACGCGCAGCGAGAGCGCGACGAGCTGCTGGCCCGGATCCCGAACCTGCCCGATCCCGCGGCCGCCGACGGCATGGACGAGGATGACTCGCAGGTGCTGCGGACCTGGGGTGAGCCGCCGCAGTTCAGCTTCGAGCCCCGCGATTCCCTGGACCTGCGCTCGTCCCGCGGGTGGATCGACATGGCCCGCGGGGCCCGGCTGTCCGGCTCCCGGTTCGCCTACCGGATCGGGGACGTGGCGCAGGCCGAGATGGCCCTGTACCGGTTCGCCATCGACACCCTGGCCAGCAAGGGGTTCCTGCTGGTGCTGCCGCCGATCCTGGCCGGCGAGCCGGCCATGTACGGGACCGGCTTCCTGCCGACGGAGGAGTCCAACCTCTACCGCCTGGAAAAGGACGACCTGTACCTGACCGGTACCTCGGAGGTCGCCCTGGCTGGCATCCACACCGAGGAGCGGCTGGAGGAAGACCAGCTTCCCGCCAAGTACGTGGGCTTCACCACCAACTTCCGCCGGGAGGCGGGCGCGGCGGGCAAGGACACCAAGGGCATGTTCCGGGTGCACCAGTTCGACAAGGTAGAGATGTTCGTCTACTGCGTCCCGGAAGAGTCCGCCGAGTTCCACGAGCGGCTGCTGTCCTACGAGGAGGAGATCGTCCAGGCCCTCGGCCTGCCCTACCGGGTGATGAACATCGCGGTCGGCGACCTCGGCGCACCCGCGGCCAAGAAGTACGACATCGAGGCCTGGTTCCCGGCCCAGGGCCGGTACCGGGAGATCACCTCCTGCTCCAGCACCACCGACTACCAGTCGCGCCGGCTGAACATCCGGTACCGCCGGGACGGCAACCTGGAGTTCGTGCACACGCTGAACGGCACCGGGGCGACCGCCCGCGCCCTGCTGTCGATCATGGAGAACTTCCAGGACGAGCGCGGCACGGTCACCGTCCCCGAGGCGCTGCGCCGCTACGGCGCCCCGGCCACCCTCGGCACGGCACCGACCTAGCGCCAGCGCCGCACCGAGTTACCGCGTGGTCAGTCCGCCGCCGCGGGCTCGGCCGCGGCGGTGTCAGCATCAGTCGTCCCGGCCCCGGTCAACTGGGCCACCAGAGCGGTCCCGTCCGGCGAGCCGAGGCCGGTGCAGGCGTCCCAGCCTGGCCCGGCGGAGTAGGCGCCGTTGTTGCCGCTGGTGATGTCCTGGAATCCGGCCGCGGCCTGCCCGGCCGTGAGCCCCGCGTACAGCGACTGCTGGACCAGCCCGAACGAATTGCCCGCGGACTGGGCCATCCGGGCGATCAGCCCGGCCCACAGCGGGGCCACCGCGCTCGTGCCGCCGATCACCGTCGACTGGCCGTCGACGAGCACCCGGTAACCGGTCTGCGGGTCGGCGTTGCCCGCCACGTCGGGCACGCCGCGCCCAGTGCCGCCGCTGGCCGACTGCGGCACGCCGGCGCTGGCCTGCCAGGCGGGCAGCGCGAACACGTCGCTCACCCCGCCGCCGCCGGCCCCGCCGCTCGACCCGTCGTTCCAGACCGTCTCCGAGGTGATCTGCCCGGTCGCCGTGTCCGCCTGCAGGCTGGTCCCGCCGCAGGACAGGGCGTGCGGGCTGGATGCCGGGAAGTCCACGTGCGCCTGGCTGCCGCTGACGCCGTCGCTGCTCCCGTTGTCACCAGAGGCCACGCACACGGTCACGCCGAGCGCGGCCCCGTCCGCGATCGCCGCATCGAGCGCGGTCCGCGACTGCGCGGTCCACGAGTCCTCCGACTGCCCCCAGGAGATGCTGACCGCCACGGGCGTCGGCGTGGCGTGCACCGCGGTCGTCACCGCGTCGATGAAGCCCTGGTCGGTGTTGGGCGCGAAGTACACCACCTGGGCCGCGCCGGGTGCCACCGAGCCCGCCACCTCGATGTCGAGCAGCACCTCACCGTCGGCGCCGTTGGGATCCTGGCCGGCTACGTTGCTGCCGCCGTCGACACCCTGCGCGGTCACCGAGGGCGCGGTGAGGCCGAGGCCGGAGAAGTAGGTGTTCAGGTCGTCGGCGGAGAAGCCGCCGCCAAGCTCGATGATCCCTATGGTCTGGCCGGTGCCGTCGGTGTTCGCCGGGAACCGGTAGATCTCGGCCACCTGCGGCGGGGTGTAGGAGACCGACTTCGGCGTGCTCTGGTCGGCCGCCCGGGACTGGAACCGCGCCTGCGGCCGGTTGTCCAGGCCGAGCACCGCGACCACGATGCCGCCGAGTTCGGCCGGCACCTGCAGGGTGCTTTGGCGGTAGCGGTGCGTCACCCGCCCGGTGCCGTCCGGCGACGGGCTGCTGACCAGGGAAAGCTCGGTGCCGAACGCATCGGAAAGCGCCGACACCGGGCCCGCCACAGTCATCCGCCGCGAGCCCGCGTGCTGGCTGGTCACGTCGAGGCCGAGCTCGGACATGGCGCTGGCCACCCGCTCGAGATCGTCGGGGGCGGTGCCGTGCCCCTGCTCGAGTTCGGTCTTGGTGAGCCGGGCCGGGGCGCCCGTGGCGTCGCGCGGCAGCGCGGCGCGCCGCCGGGTGATCAGCGTGACTTCGATGCGCTCTGACCCATCCACGGGGCCGACCTGCTCGGCGCCGTGCAGCGGCCCTCGCTCGCTGCCCGGAAGCGGCACGAAAGATTGGTTGGTCATGGTTCCTACTTCCCGCTCGCGGCAAATTCCCTAAAGGGTTCTGGCCGCCTGGCGGCGGCCCGGGATCGGGGTCCGTGAGCAGGCTACTCTCGTGCGGCCTGGCCCCGGGCCTTCGGTCCAGGCGCTAACCTGCGTTCGCGCCTATGACTAGCTGACCACGCAGCCCTGGCTTCGGCCAGAGGCGGGAAAGGCCATCGCGAGTGCCTTCGCGATCTGGCGG
>DATAVV010000228.1:0-2004 GCA_036267555.1 Streptosporangiaceae bacterium
AGGCGGCCAGGCACTATGCGTAGAATCCGCGGCATGAGCGGCGATCCGGCCGGGCTCACCGAGGCCGGCGTGCGGTGGGCAGCGATCATCGTGTTCGCCGCGGTCACCGCGGTCGGGGTGATCCCGCTGAACCCCAGCGGGCCGGCCGCGGTGGCGGGCGCGGTCGTGGCCGTCGGCGCGGCGGTGCCGCTGGTGCTGCGCTGGCGGCCCGCTCTGCTGTACGCCGCGGTCGCGACGGCCGGGATCGCCGTGCTGGGGAACGGCCGGTCTAGCAATATCGGCTGGTTCGCGGTGTGCCTGCTGACGGGGTGGTGCGTGCTGGCCGCCAGCCGCCGCGAGGGCCTGCTCTACTGGGCCGCGCTGATGGTCCTGTTCACGGTGGAGTGGCTGGGGGTCAGCTCCGACCCCGGCTGGGGCGCCTGGCTGGCCGGCGCCACCCTGACGGCCGTGTTCAGCTTGCTGATCAGGCGGGACCGTGACCTGCTGGGGCAGCTGCGCCAAGCCCAGGCCGGCCTGGCCGAGCAGGCCAGGACGCAGGAGCGGAACCGGATCGCCCGGGACCTGCACGACGTCATCGGCCACACCCTGACCGTCAGCCTGCTGCATGTGCAAAGCGCGCGGCTGGCGGTGCAGCACGACCCGGCCGACGCCAAGCGCGCGCTGGCCGAGGCCGAACGGCTCGGCCGCGCGTGCCTGGCCGAGGTGCGCACCACGGTGGGAATGCTCCGCGAGGATGACGCCGGCGGTCCCGGCACCGGGCCGCTGCCGGGCGCGGGCGCCCTGCCCGCGCTGGTCGAGCAGTTCCGCTCGGCCGGGGCCGACGTGACCCTCACCGTCGAGGGGGACGTCGCCCGGCTGCCCGCCACCACCGGGCTGGCCGCCTACCGCATCGTGCAGGAGGCGCTGACCAACGCGGTCAAGCACGCGCCCGGATCGCCGACCGAGGTCCGGCTGGCCGTCTGCCCCGGCGACGTGACGCTGACCGCGGACAGCCGGGTCACGCCGGGCCCCGCAAGCGGCCACGGGATCGGCCACGGGATCGGGCTCGGCCTGGTCGGCATGCGGGAACGAGCCGAATCGCTCGGCGGCAGCTGCGAGGCCGGCCCCGGCGGGCGGGGCTGGCTGGTCCGCGCCACGCTCCCGCTGACCGGGGGCACGCTGACCGGGGGCACCTCGTGATCCGGGTCCTGCTGGTCGATGATCAAGAGCTGGTCCGGGCCGGGCTGCGGGGCATCTTGCGCACCACGTTCGGCTACGAGGTGGTGGGCGAGTGCGCCGACGGCGGCGAGGTCACCGCGGCGGTCGAGGCCACCGCGCCGGACGTGGTGCTGATGGACGTCCGGATGCCCTTCACCGACGGCGTGCAGGCGACGCTGCGGCTCCGGCAGCGCGCGGGCAGCCCGCCGGTGCTGGCGCTGACCACATTCGACGACGACCAGGCGCTGGCCGGCATGCTGCGGGCGGGCGCGTCCGGCTTCGTCCTCAAGGGCGTGCCCGCCGAGGACCTGCAGCGGGCGGTGCGGGCGGTCGCCGGGGGCGGCGCGTGGCTCGACCCGGCCGTCACCGCCCGGGTGCTGGCCATCTACCGGTCCGCGCCGCCCGCGGCCGCGGGCGGCCAGGACCCGGACCTCGGCGCGCTGACCGCCCGTGAAGTCGAGGTGCTCGCGCTGATCGGCCGGGGCCGGACCAACGGCGAGATCGCGGCCGAGCTTTTCGTCAGCGAGGGCACGGTCAAGACGCACGTCAACCACGTGTTCACCAAGCTGCGGCTGCGGGACCGGGCCGCGGCCGTCGTGTTCGCCTACGACCACGGCCTGGCCGGGCGCTCAGGCTAGGGTCACGGGCCGGACAGGGCCGCTTAGGACCGGGGGCCCGCCGTGGCGCGGCGCAGCGACCAGCCCAGCGCGGCGAACGCGCACAGCGGCACCAGCCACCAGGCGTTGACCCCGGCCGCGTGCACCAGCAGCGCGGTCAGGGCCAGCGCGGCCACCACGATCACCGCGA
>DATAVV010000229.1:0-19823 GCA_036267555.1 Streptosporangiaceae bacterium
CATGCCGCGCCGCTTCTCGTGGCCGGCGAACCAGGCGTCGATCCGGTCCGCGAACTCGGGGTCACGCACCCGCAGGTTGCCGTGGGTGACCCGGCGGCTGCGGGTCATGATGTTGAACGCGAACTGCTCGGGTTCCTGGTCGAGGTACTGCCCCAGGTTCTCGAACCACTCCAGGCTGGCCTGCGCGGCGCGCTGGGTCGAGGCCACGACCGGCCTGCGCTCGGCCTCGTAGGCGGCCAGGGCCGCGTCAAGCCCCGGCTGCTCGTGCAGGCAGGCGGCCAGGGCCAGCGCGTCCTCCATGGCCAGCTTGGTGCCCGAGCCGATGGAGAAGTGCGCGGTGTGCGCCGCGTCCCCGAGCAGGATCACGTTGCCGTGCCGCCACTTCTGGCAGCGCAGCGTGCCGAAGCTGATCCACTTGGAGTTGTTCGCGTGTACCGCGTGCCCGCCCAGCACCCCGCCCAGCAGCTCGCGGATCCGGCCGATCGATGCCTCGTCGGACTGGCCGGGGGCCAGCGACGCCGAGGCGATCTGGCCGAACCCGGCCGCCTGCCAGACCGAGTCATGCATCTCCACGATGAACGTGCTGCCGGTCGCGTCGTAGGGGTAGCCGTGTACCTGCATCACCCCGTGCGGCGTCTGCTCGATGTAGAACTTGAACGCGTCGAAGACCAGGTCGGTGCCGAGCCACATGTACCGGCACCGGCGCACGTCGACCTCGGGCCGCAGCGTGCCCGCGAACGCGCCTCGGGTAGCCGAGTTGGCCCCGTCGGCCGCCACGACCAGGTCGTAGCCGGCCGTCAGCGCGCGGGGATCGGGTGCCTGTTCGCGGAAGTGCAGCGTCACCCCGAGCTCGCGGCAGCGCTGCTGCAGGATCTGCAGCAGCCGCCGCCGGCTCAGCGCCGCGAAGCCGTGCCCGCCGCTGGTGATCACCTGGCCCTTGACGTGGACGTCGATGTCGTCCCAGCGGGCGAACTCGCGCTCCATGGCCCGGTACACCGCCGGGTCGGCGTGCTCGATGCCGCCCAGGGTCTCGTCCGAGAACACCACGCCGAAGCCGAACGTGTCGTCGGGCGCGTTCCGCTCCCAGACCGTGATCTCGCGGTCCGGCGCGAGTTGCTTGGCCAGGGCCGCGAAGTACAGGCCGCCCGGGCCGCCGCCCACGATCGCGATCCGCACGCTGCCTCCCAACCGGCCCATCTCCGAACATATGCCGTCTAGATGACGATCGTCAACGCATCGGCTCACCTGATTCGGGCGTGCCGGGGCCGACACGCCAGCGTGGCCTGCTTCGTCGCCCGCAAATTGACCGGTACCGTGGAGATCATGGCGACTCGTGCGCCCAGCAGCGCAGCGCGCCCTAAAGACAGCTCTAAGGGCGCCACGACCCGCTCGAAGAGCGGGGCAGGCGGACAGTCGCGTTCGAGTTCGGCGGCCAAGCGAACCCAGGGCGGGTCGTCCGGGCGCAAGACGGCGGCCCGCAAGCCCGCCGCGCGGTCCGGCGGACGCCGTCCGGCCGGGCGGCGCTACCAGCCACCGCCCCCGCCGCCGAGCAACCCGGTCGCGATCCTGATCGGCTGGGGCGGCCGGGCGCTCAGCGGCCTGTGGATGGGGCTGGCCCACACCGTCGGCGTCGCGGCCCGGGCCTTCGGGCGCAACGCCCGTGACCTCGACCCGGCGCACCGCCGGGACGGACTGGGCCTGGGCGCCCTGGGCCTGGCCATCGTCACGGCCGCGGTCATCTGGTGGCACCTGGGCAGCGTGGTCGGCCACGGGCTGTCCGACGTGCTCCTGGGCAGCTTCGGCTCGGTTGCCTGGCTGCTCCCTATCCTGCTCGCCCTGCTGGCCTGGCGCTTCCTGCGGCATCCGGACCAGAACGCGGACACCGCGCGCATGGCCATCGGCTGGACCGCGCTGATCATCGGCGCGGTCGGCCTGGTGCACGTCGCGCACGGCACGCCGCGGCCCGCCGACGGCGAGGCCGCGATGCGGGCCGCGGGCGGCCTCATCGGCTACGCGGTGTCGGCGCCGCTGGTGACCGCGATGACCGGCTGGGTGGCCACGCCGCTGCTGGTGATCGTCACGCTGTTCGGGCTGCTCGTGGTCACCGGGACGCCGCTGCACCGGGTCCCGGGCCGCATGGCCGAGTTCCACGGGTTCGTGACCGGCCGGCCGGCCGGCGACGCCGAGACCGAGGCGGACGAGACCGCCGGGGAAGCCGAGGGCGGCGGCCGCCGCCAGCTTCCCCGTGGGCGCAAGCGGAACGAGGCCCTCGAGGCGGGCGAGCACGACAGGCCCTACGACTCGCCGCTGCTCGGCGGGACCATCCGGGGGCCGGGAGGCAAGGGCGCGCGCCAGGCGCCCGCCCCGGACGACGCCGCGGCAGCCGAGGCGGTCAAGCCCTGGAACGACCCCTGGGCGGCCGGGCCCGAGGCCGAGCCGGAGGCGCCAGCGGCCACGCCGGCCGCGGCGCCGGACCCGGCGCCCAGCGCCCCGGCCGCGGAGAGCGGGCCGGTGAAGCCGGAGCAGCTCACGCTGGCCGGGGCCACGGACGCCAGTTACACGCTGCCGCCGTCGGCCCTGCTGCGCCCGGGCTCGGCGCCGAAGGCGCGCACGCGCGCGAACGACCTCATGGTGGAGGCGCTGTCGGCGGTGCTCGACCAGTTCCAGGTGGACGCGGAGGTGACCGGGTTCACCCGCGGGCCGACCGTGACCCGCTACGAGATCGAACTGGCCCCGGCGGTGAAGGTCGAGCGCGTCACCGCGTTGTCCAAGAACATCGCGTACGCGGTGAAAAGCGCTGACGTGCGGATCTTGTCGCCGATCCCGGGGAAGTCCGCGATCGGCGTGGAGATACCCAACACCGACCGGGAGATCGTCAGCCTCGGTGACGTGATGCGCTCCCCGGTGGCCGCCGCCGACCACCACCCGATGGTCGTCGGCCTGGGCAAGAACGTCGAGGGCGTGCACGTGGTGGCCAACATCGCGAAGATGCCGCACATGCTGATCGCGGGCGCGACCGGCGCGGGCAAGTCGACCTGCATCAACGGGCTGATCACGTCGATCCTGCTGCGGGCCACCCCCGACGAGGTGCGGCTGATCCTCATCGACCCCAAGCGGGTCGAGCTCGCGGCCTATCAGGGCGTCCCGCACCTGATCACCCCGATCATCACCAGCCCCAAGAAGGCCGCCGACGCGCTGCAGTGGGTGGTCGGGGAGATGGACCGGCGCTACGACGACCTGGCCGCGTCCGGCTTCCGGCACATGGACGACTTCAACAAGGCGGTCCGGGCCGGGAAGCTCAAGCCGCTGCCGGGCAGCGAGCGCGTCTACGTGCCGTACCCGTACCTGCTGGTCATCGTCGACGAGCTGGCCGACCTGATGATGGTGGCCCCGCGCGACGTGGAGGACTCCGTGGTCCGGATCACCCAGCTCGCCCGCGCGGCCGGCATCCACCTGGTGCTCGCGACCCAGCGCCCGAGCGTGGACGTGGTGACCGGGCTGATCAAGGCCAACGTCCCGTCCCGGCTGGCGTTCGCCACCTCGAGCCTGACCGACAGCCGGGTCATCCTGGACCAGCCCGGCGCCGAGAAGCTGGTCGGCCAGGGCGACTGCCTGTTCCTGCCGATGGGCGCGAGCAAGCCGCTGCGGCTGCAGAACGCGTACGTGACCGAGAAGGAGATCCGCGAGGTCGTCGCGCACTGCACCAAGCAGGCCGAGCCGACCTACCGTGACGACGTCGCCGTGACGGAGACCAAGCAGCGGGAGATCGACGCCGACATCGGTGACGACCTGGACCTTTTGTGCCAGGCGGCCGAGCTCGTGGTCGGCACCCAGTTCGGGTCCACCTCGATGCTGCAGCGCAAGCTGCGCGTGGGCTTCGCGAAGGCCGGACGGCTGATGGACCTGCTCGAGAGCCGGGGCGTGGTCGGGCCCAGCGAGGGCTCGAAGGCCAGGGACGTTCAGGTCAAGCCCGAGGACCTCGGATCGCTCATCGGGTCGCTGCGCGGAAGCCCGGAAAGCTGAGCACCGGGCGACGCGGAGACCGAACCGGGACGTTCGAGTGGTCGTTGTCGGGGTAGGACGCGGGATACTTATAGTGGCGCCAAAGACGGTCCGGCATCCTCGCCGGCTGTCAGACGGATGTCTACACTTAGTGACCGGTCCCTTACTCAGGGGACGCGAAGGAAGAACCAGAAGCTGTCACCGCACCCCCCGGGCGGCGCGCAGTGGGACAAGAAAGTGGAGGCGCGGCGTGAGCATCGGTGACACCCTGGCAGAGGTACGACGCCAGGCTGATCTCACCGTTACGCAGGTCAGCCAGCGGACCTGCATCCGGGAGACGATCATTCGGGGGATCGAGCGCGGCGATTACTCCGCGTGCGGCGGCGACTTCTACGCCCGGGGCCACATTCGCAGCATCGCGCGCGCCGTGGGCGCCGACCCGGAACCGCTGGTCCGCGAGTACGACCAGACGCAGGGCGCGCCGCGGGCGATCTCCGCGGCCGACGTGTTCGAGCCCGCCACGCCGATCAAGCTCAAGGAGCGGCGGCGGCCGAACTGGAGCGCGGCCATGGTGCTCGCGCTGGCCCTGATCGTCGGCTATGTCGTCTATCACGTGGTTTCGTCGTCGGCCGCGTCACCGGCCGCGTCGTCGTCGGGCTCGCACCTGGGCGCGTCGACCACGCACAAGTCGGGACCAAAGCCCGCCAGCCACCCCAAGACGGCCACCAGCGCGCCGGTGTCGCCCTCACAGGCCAACGAGGTCGTGATCCGCCTGTCGGCCAACCAGAACTGCTGGGTCGAGCTCACCACCGCGAGCGGAACGCAGATCTACCAGGGCGTGATCACCGCGGGCAACTCGATGCACTGGACCGAGAAGCAGGCCGTGAACCTGATGCTCGGCAACCCGGGCGGCGTCTCGCTGACCGTGAACGGCAAGAACGCGGTGCCGGCCGACACCACTCAGCCGGTCACGCTCAGTCTCGGCCCGGGCCAGAAGACCACAAGCTGATCGCGGCCCGGCCCGCCCCGCGCCGGGCCCACCGGGTGCCGGGACAGGTCCGCCGTTACCGTAGTCTGCCGGTGTGCCATCCCGCGATCCAGCCCCCGGCGCCGGCGGCCGCCGGGTAAGCCTCGTCACCCTGGGCTGCGCGCGCAACGAGGTCGATTCCGAGGAACTCGCGGCGCGGCTTGAGGCCGGGGGCTGGACCCTGTCCGCCGGCGAGGCCGACGTGGTCCTGGTCAACACGTGCGGGTTCATCCAGGCCGCCAAGCAGGACTCGATCGACGAACTGCTCAGCGCCGGATCGGGCGGCGCCAAGGTCGTCGCCGCGGGCTGCCTGGCCGAGCGCTACGGCTCCGAACTCGCGGACGCCCTGCCCGAGGCGCAGGTCCTGGGTTTCGACGACTACGGCGACATCGCGGGCCGCCTGGACGCGGTGCTGGCGGGCGAGCGGTGGGACGCGCACACGCCCCGGGACCGCAGGCGCCTGCTCCCGGTCTCGCCGGCCGGCCGCCCGGCCGCCCAGGGCGGCCACCTGCCCGGCCACGGTATGGCGATCCCGGACCTGCCGGACGGCGTGGCGCCGGCCTCGGGGCCGCGGGTGCTGCGCCGCCGGCTGGACGGCGCCGTGGTCGCGCCGCTGAAGATCGCGTCGGGCTGCGACCGCAGGTGCAGCTTCTGCGCGATCCCGGCCTTCCGCGGCGCGTTCGTCTCCCGGCCGCCGGCCGACCTGGTCGCCGAGGCCGCCTGGCTGGCCCAGCAGCGTGTTCGCGAGCTGCTGTTGGTCAGCGAGAACTCCACCTCCTACGGCAAGGACCTGGGCGATCTGCGGCTGCTGGAGACGGTGCTGCCGGACTTGGCCGCGGTGCCCGGCATCGAGCGGGTGCGGATCAGCTACCTGCAGCCGGCCGAACTGCGCCCCGGGCTCATCGAGGTCATGACCTCGACCCCGGGCGTGGCTCCCTACTTCGACCTGTCCTTCCAGCACGCCAGCGGCCGGGTGCTGCGGGCCATGCGCCGTTTCGGCGACCGTGAGCGCTTCTGCGGGCTGCTGGACCAGATCCGGCAGGCCTGCCCGCAGGCCGGCGTCAGGTCCAACTTCATCGTGGGCTTCCCCGGCGAGACCGAACGGGACGTGGCCGAGTTGCACCGCTTCCTCAGCGACGCGGGCCTCGACGCCATCGGGATCTTCGGGTACTCGGACGAGGACGGCACCGAGGCCGCGACCCTGCCGGGGCAGCTTCCCGAAGACGAGATCGCGCGGCGCGTCGAGGACCTCGCCGGCCTCGCCGACGAGCTCATGGCCCAGCGCGCCGCCGACCGCGTGGGCGAGACCGTGGAGGTCCTCATCGAGGAGTCGCTCGGTGACGGGCTCTACGGCGGCCGGGCCGCGCACCAGGCTCCCGAGGTCGACGGGACCACGCAGGTGCGGGCCGATGGCCGGCCGTCCGCGGGCGACGTGGTCCGGGCCACGGTCACCGGCAGCGAGGGCGCCGACCTGCTGGCGGAGGCAATCGGTTCCCCGGAGCCGGACGCCGCGCCGGCGAGAGGCGCACAGCGCGTTGAGCCGGCCTGACGCCAGCGCTGCGGAAGAGCGTGAGCTCGCAGCGGCCGGGGCTGCTGCGGCGCCGGCCTTGGTCAATATCGCGAACGCGCTGACCGTCCTGCGGCTGTGCCTGGTCCCGGTGTTCGTCCTGCTCCTGCTGGCCGGGGGGACCGGCTGGCGGATCGCGGCCTGCGTGACCTTCGGCGTCGCATCGGCCACCGACTTCCTGGACGGCGAACTGGCCCGCCGCCGGAGCCTGATCACCGACTTCGGCAAGATCGCGGACCCGATCGCCGACAAGGCCCTCACCGGGTCGGCACTGGTGGTGCTCTCGTCCATCGGCGAGCTGCCCTGGTGGGTCACGGCCGTGATCTTGTTCCGTGAGCTCGGCGTCACGGCCCTGCGATTCTGGGTCATATCGCATGGCGTGATCGCGGCCAGCCGCGGCGGCAAGGCGAAGACCCTGCTGCAGGTGATCGCGATCGCGCTGTACATCCTGCCCGGGCCGTTCGGGCTCGCCCGCCAGGTCGTGATGGCGGCCGCCCTCGTCGTGACCGTGGTGACCGGCGCGGACTACGTGGCCCGGGCCGCACGGCTGCGCCGGGCCACCGCGGGCGGGGGGGCCGATGCGGGCGGGGGCGGATGAGGGCGGGGGGCGCCGGGTGAGGATGGCGTCATGAACTCCGCCGCACCGGATCCTGGCCGCCGCACCCTGGCGCTCTCCGGCGAGATCCTCGCCTTGTCCAGGGAGGCCATCGCGCTGCTCATCGCGCGCAGCGACACGCTCGTGACCGCGGAGTCGCTCACCGGGGGGATGCTGGCCGTGGCGCTGACCTCGATTCCCGGCGCGTCCGCGGCGTTCCGCGGGGGAGTGGTCAGCTACGCGACCGACCTGAAGGCCGCGCTCCTGGGCGTACCGGCCGGTCTGCTGGCCCGCCACGGGGCGGTGCACCCCGGGGTGGCCGTGGCCATGGCCGAGGGGGCCTGCGACCGCCTGGAGGCGTCCGTGGGCGTCGCCACGACCGGTGTGGCCGGGCCAGAACCGGCCGACGGCCAGCCCGTGGGCACGGTGCACATCGCGGTGACCGCGGACGGCGCCACCGCGACCCGCGCCCTGGCCCTGTCCGGGGACCGGCACCAGATCCGGGTGGCCACCGTGGAGCAGGCCCTGGGCCTGCTCGTCGGCATGCTCAGGGAAGACAAACTATGATTACAGTGTTACGAACCTGAACACGCGGCTATGCCCTCTCCCGCACCGTCCGTAAGGACAGGTACGGTGGAGGGGTCAGCGGGAAGGCCTCGAGAAGGGAGTGCGGCGATGGTCCTGCTTCGTCACTTGCTCGGTGACGCGCTGCGGCGGCTGCGTCTCCGGCAGGGTCGCACCCTCCGTGAGGTGTCCGCCGCTGCGCGCGTCTCGCTCGGATACCTGTCCGAAGTGGAGCGCGGCCAGAAGGAAGCCTCGTCTGAGCTGCTCGCCTCGATCTGCGGCGCCCTCGGCGCGCCGCTGTCGCAGGTGCTCAGGGAGGTGTCCGACAACTTCGCCCTGGCGGAACTGCAGAGCGAGCCTGTCTTCGCCGGTGTCCGCGAGCTAGGGACGGAGGCCGTACCCGAGCCCAGCGTGCCCAGTGTGCCCGTCGCGGCCGGCCGCCGGCTCACGCCGGCTGGCGGCGACGGGGAGGTCGCTGTACAGGGCGGCACCCGGTTTGTGCCCCCGGACCAGCCCAAGTTCGAGCAGGTCGCGCAGCGCCGCATCAGCGACATCAAGGACATGGTGCCCGTCTAGCTCACCAGGCTCCTCGGGGCGGTCAGACCCAGGCGCGCGGGTCGTCGGCCAGGCGGACGACGCTCTCCGGCAGGCGGCCGGACACGATGTGCTCCAGCGTCACGTCTTCCAGGATGGCCCGCTCGTTGGCCCTGAGCGCGATCCAGACGGTCTGCAGCGGCTCGGCCGCGCCGACGTAGCCAAGGTTCTCGGGGCGCTCGCCCCGGACGCCCACGAGCGGCCCGTCGATGGCCCTGATGATGTCCGCCAGCGAGATCTCGGCGGCGGGCCGGGCCAGCCAGAACCCCCCGTCGGGGCCGCGCTGGCTGCGGACCAGCCCGCCACGGCGGAGCTGGGTCAGGATGGCTTCGAGAAATTTGCCGGGAATGCTCTGCGTCCTGGCAAGCTGCTCGGCGGTCACGTGGCCGCCGCTGCTGGCCGCCGCGAGCTCGATGGCGGCCCGCAGGGCATAGTCGGCGCGGGCGGACAAACGCATGTGAAGCATTATGCAGGTAACTCGGCCCGGACCTGCGACAGGCACACGGGTCGGCGCGATCTGGCCCCCCGCGCCGGTGAATATGAATAACGCGGCGACCGGGTCAGACTGGGTCCGCCAGGCCGAGAATCTCGGCGGCGGCCAGCCCGCTGGCCCCGGCCGCGCCGTAGGTGGCCACGTAAGCGCCGTGGCGCGGCTGCCAGACCGGCAGGCCCATCTCGACCACCACCGCGTCAGGCCGCGCGGTGAGCAGCCTGGTCACCAGGTCGCGGGCACTGGGGTAGCGGTGCGCGTCGCGGACCACCACGACCAGGGACCGGCCGGCCGCGGCCGTGAGCGCCGCGTCGCCCGCGGCGGCCAGGTCGCCGGCCGGCGCGCCGGTGGCGACCCGCAGGACGCTGTCGGCGGGCAGCCAGTCGGCCAGGCCCCAGGGCACGTCGCCCACGGCGACGTTGGGCGGCGGCACCACCTCGAAAACGACTGGCCGCTGCAGCGGCCAGTCGAGGCGGCCCGATACCCGCACCGCGCGCCGGGCCGCGATCAGGCCCACGTCCCCATCGGCCGCCGGGCCCTGGCCCGCGCCATCGAGGGTCGCCGGGGCCGACTCGGCGGGCGCCGCTGCCGCGTTCAATGACGCGATGTCCTCGGGGGTTATGTCCGCGGCGCCCAGCGCGGTCCAGGTGCGCAGGTCGGCCACGCGGGCCGCGGCGTCCTCGAGCCGCGAGGCCGGCATGCGGCCGGAGACGACGGCGTCGACCAGCGCGTCGCGCACGGCCAGGTAGGTCGGCCGGTCCTGGTCGCGGCCGAAGCAGAGCAGGTCGGTACCGGCCATGACCGCGCGCACGGCGGCCTCGGGTATCCCGAACGGCCCGCTCACCGCCCGCATCTCCAGCGCATCGGACACGATTACGCCGGTGAAACCCAGTTCGCCCCGGAGCAGCCCGGTCTGCGCCGCGGCCGACAGCGAGGCGGGCAGGTCGCCGGTCAGGTCGGGAACCCGCAGGTGACCGGGCATGATCGCGCGGACTCCCGCGGCGATCGCGGCCTCGAACGGCGGCAGGTCGCGCTGCTTCAGCAGGCTCAGGGACACGTCGACCGTGGCGATCGAGTCGTGCGTGTCGATCCGGGTGCTGCCGTGACCAGGGAAGTGCTTCGCGCAGGCGGCCACCCCGGCGGCCTGCAGGCCGCTCACCGCGGCCGCGGCGTGCCGGGCCACCAGGCCGGTGTCGTCGCCGAAGGACCTCGTCCCGATCACCGGGTTGTCGGCGGCGGTGTTCACGTCCACCGATGGCGCCAGGTCGACGTTGATCCCGAGCGCAGCCAGGTCGGCGCCGAGCGCGGCGTACACCGCCTGGGTGAGGACCACGTCGTCGACGGCGCCGAGGGCGGCGTTGCCCGGGTACCTGCTGCCGGTCAGGTGCCCGATCCTGGTCACGTCGCCGCCTTCCTCGTCGATCGCGATCAGGGGCTCGACGGCGGCCGAGCGCAGCCGGGCCGTGAGCGCGGCCAGTTGCGCCAGGCCGGCGATGTTCGGGCCGAACACGGTGACGCCGCCCAGGCCGTCCCGCAGCGCGGCCAGCACCCACTCCGGCGCCGCGTGACCGGGGAAGGGCGGGATCAGGACCGCGTCCGCGAGCCGGTCCAGGCCGGGGTCAGCGCCGGGCAGGCCGGGCTCTGGGACGTCGTCCCCCCGCATCGGCGCGCTCATCCCTTCACCGCCCCGGCGACAAGCCCGCCGACCAGGCGCCGCCGCACGATGAGGAAGAAGATCATGACCGGGATCGTATACATCGTGGATGCGGCCATGATCGGCCCCCACTGGGCTCCTCCGCGGCCGAAGAAGTAGGTCACGTAGATCGGCAGGGTGTAGGTGGAGTGGGCCTGGCCGAGGAACGTCAGCGCCACGATGAACTCGTTGTAGGCGGTGACGAACGAGAAGATGCTCGTGGCCACGAGCCCGGGGGCCACGAGCGGGAACAGGATCCGCCAGAAGATCGTCAGCGCCGAGGCTCCGTCGATGGCCGCCGCCTCCTCAAGTTCCTTGGGCACCGTGGTCACGAAGTTGCGCAGCATCCAGATCGAGACCGGCAGGGCCTGGCCGGCGTACACCAGGATCAGGCCGAGCAGGTTCTGCAGCAGGTTCAGCCGCTCGAACTCCCGGAACAGCCCGATGATCAGCGCCTGGCCGGGGATCATCTGCACGATCAGCAGCATGACCAGGAACGAGCCCCGGAACCGGAAGTTGAACCTGGCCACCGCGACCGACGCGAGCAGCGCCAGCAGCGAGGCGATCAGCACCGTGGCCAGGGTGACCGAAAGACTGTTGCGGAAGAACAGCCAGACCGTGCCGATGCCCGAGGCCTGGCCGCTGATCACCTGGCTGAAGTTGCCGAACGTGGGGTGGGCCGGCAGCAGGCTGGGCGTCAGCGAGTAGATCTCCTGCGACGGCTTGAACGCCGTCGAGACCATCCAGAAGATCGGGAACAGCGTGACGAGCGCGATCAGCAGGCCGAACCCGTTAAGGGATATCTGCTTGGTTCTCTTTACGACGCGCGGATCGCGTCCCGGCCGGCGGGCCAGCGCCGGCGCGCTCATGTGAGGGCTCCCTGGCGGACGGACGCGCGGACGTAGCCGACGGTGACGACCAGCAGGATCAGCGTGAAGATCAGGGCCAGCGCCCCGCCCAGGCCGTAGCTCGGCGGGAACGTGAACGCCTTGTCGTAGAGGTACAGCGCCAGGTTGAACTCGTTGCGGTTAGCCAGGCCGCCGGTCAGCAGGTAGGTCTGGGTAAACACGTTGAAGTCCCAGATCACCGACAGCAGCAGCAGGACCAGGAAGATCGGCTTCAGCAGCGGGTAGGTGATCCGCCAGAACATCCGCGAGGCGGTCGCGCCGTCGATCCTCGCGGCCTCGTACAGTTCGGCGGGGATGGTCTTCAGCCCGGCCAGCGTGGTCACCGCGATGAACGGGAACGACTGCCAGACCACCAGCACGGTCAGCACCGTGTACGCCTGCAGGGCGCCGGTGGTGGTCCAGTTGTACCCGGCCCAGTCGGTGCTGCCCACCAGCCAGTGCGGCATCTTGCTCAGGGCCCAGTCGACCAGGCCGCCGTCCGGGTTGAACATCCAGTAGAACAGCACGCTCGCCGAGACCGGGGGAGTGGCCCAGGCGAGCAGCGCGGCGGTGGACACGAACGCCGACATCCGGCGGCCGAGGCGGTTCAGCATCAGGCCGACCACGGTGCCGCAGACCAGGGTGAGCGGCACGACGACCGCGGCGAAGCTGACCGTGATCCGCAGCGAGAGCCAGAACTCGGGGTCGGCGAACGTGGTGGTGAAGTTCCCGAATCCGACCCACTGGACCGGGGCGGCCCCGGTGACCTGCGGCAGGCCGTAGTTCTGGAACGAGTACACCGCCATCTGCACCATCGGCCAGAAGTAGATAAGGGCGATGCCGATCAGGGCCGGGAGCAGGAGCAGGTACGGCCCGAGCCGGCGCCGCCGGACAAAGGCGTTGAAGCGGGCGCTCGCGCGGGCCTGGGTCGCGGTTAGCTGCGCCACCGTCTCAGCCATCCGTCGGCTCCTCCTGGCGGGATGGGTGCCCCGGCCGGCCAGCCGTCACCTCCTGCGGCGGCCGGCCGACCGGGACATCGCGGGAAACAATCAGGATTCGGAACCAGTGTTGAGCACGTTCTGCAGTTCGGTGTTGGCCTTGTTCACGGTGGCGGTGAAGTTGGCCCCCTGCATCAGCGACTTCATCATCGTCGGGATGATCGCGTCGGTGGCGTCAGCAGTGGCCCAGTTCTTCGAGTTCAGCGGCGAGATCTGGGTGTAGGCCGCGGCCTTGGCGAACCCCGACATGACCGGGCTGCCGGAGTACTTGCCGCCGGACAGCGAGGAGGTGAACTCGGGGAAGAAGCCCTGCAGGTTGGCGAACGTGGTCGCGTCGGACGGGCTGTCCATCACCGTGACCAGGTCCCACGCGGCCGTCTTGTTCGCGCTCTTGGCCCACACGCCGAGGTCGGAGCCGCCGGCGAAGGCCGGGGCCGGGCTGGGGCCGTTCTCGCTGGGGATCGGGAACGACGCCCACTGCGACTGGTCCTTGGTGCTCACGGCCTCCAGTGACGACTGCGCCCACGGGCCGTCGATGTACATGTCGAGCGTGCCCTTGGCGAAGTCCTCGTCGGTGCCGCCCGAGGTCGCGCCCGGGGCGCCGAGTTCGGTCTGGCCGATGTACTTCGGCGCCGACACGTGGCTGGTCAGCAGCAGGTCGGCGTAGAACTTGATGCCGGCCTCGGACTGCGGGCTGTTCAGCTGGGCCACCCACTTGCTGTTCTTCTGCACCGCGACCTGACCGCCCGCGCCCCAGATGAAGCTGACGATCGCGTTGGTGTAGTCGCTCGGCGCGCCCAGCCCGAACGTGCCCGGGTTCTTCTGCATCAGCAGCTTGGCGTCGCTGACCAGCCCGGTCCAGCTCGTCGGCGGGGCGGTGATGCCCGCCGCGGCGAACTGGTCCTTGCGGTACCAGATGCCGCGCACGCCGCCGAACCACGGCACCGCGAAGTTGTTGCCGCTGACCGTGTCGTTGGCCAGGTTGCCCTTGATGATGTCTGAGCCGTTCGACCAGCCCTTGACCTCGCTGGTGATGTCGGCCAGCGCACCTTGCGCGGCGATCTCCGGCGTGTCGGTGTTGCCCAGTTCGGTGACGTCCGGACCGCCCTTGCCGCTGCTCAGCGCGTTGGTCCAGTCGGTGATGCGGCTGGTCCAGGGGATCCAGTCCACGGTCACCTTGGTGTTCTTGTACTGCGGGTACTGCTTGTGGAACTTGGTGACGACCCCGTTCATCCAGCTGACTTGTGACGGTACGGACGCTCCCATCCGCCACACGGTCAGCTTGGCGGGCGCGGCCGATGCCGATGACGCTGAGCTGCCGCTTGAGCCGCAGCCCGCGATGCCAGCCGCGGCTCCTGCGAGCACGACGGCAGCGCAGACCGTCGCGGCCGATCTGGTAGTTTTCACTGCTCGGTCTCCCTTCCCGGCTGTCTGTCGAGGCGCGTCCGCCGGGCGGCGCGTCCGCTGCGACCCGAATCCGTGTGAATCTCCGGAGAAACTAACAGGAAACTTTCCTATAAGATAGACTCCGTTGCCAGATTGAGACACAACCCGTCCTGGCGGGAGCCTCCGGCGTCGGCTAAACCCGGGCTCGGCCGCCGTACGGTACCCATAGAAGGGGGCGGGCATGGAGCGACGGCCAGGAACGCCGAGTCTGCTGCGCGAACTCAACGACCGCGCGGCCCTTGAACTGCTGCTCACCGGCGGCCCGCTGACGCGGGCGCAGCTAGGTGAGCACACCGGGCTGTCCAAGGTCACGGCTTCGCAGTTGCTGGCCCGGCTGGAGGAGCGGGGCCTGGTCCAGGTCGCGGGCGAGCAAGCGGGCGGCCGCGGGCCGAACGCGACCCTGTACGGCGTGGTCCCGTCCGCCGCCTACGTGGCCGGCCTGCACGTCGAGCAGACCGAGGTCAGCGCCGGGATCGCGGACGTCACCGGCCGGGTCGTGACCGAGATCTCGGTGGATCCGGACGAGGGGCGCAGCCCGGTCGAACTGGTGCGCGGCGCGGTCGCCGCGGCCTGCGCCTCGGCCGGCCTGTCGCCGGACGCGCTGCAGGCGCTGGTGATCGGGACCCCCGGCGTGCTCGACCCGGACACCGGCGAGCCGCGGCTGACGGTCAACCTGCCCGCCTGGCACGAGGGCGTCCTTGAGGCCCTGCGCAGCGACCTGGGCCGCCCGGTGCGGATGGAGAACGACGTCAACCTGGCCGCCATGGCCGAGCGGGCGATCGGCGCCGCGGCCGGGGCCGACGACTTCGTGCTGGTCTGGATCGGGATCGGCCTCGGCCTCGGCCTCGTACTCGGCGGCCGGCTGCACCGCGGGGTCGGCGGGGCGGCGGGCGAGATCGGCTACCTGCCCGTGCCCGGCGTGCCGCTGGCCAAGAACCTGGCCAGCCCGCTCACCGGCGGGTTCCAGTCGCTCATCGGGGCCTCGGTGCTGCTGCCGCTGGCGGCGGGCTACGGCTTCGACGAGACGACCGCCGGGGCCGCGGTCCGCGCCGCGATCACGGCCGCCGCCGACGGCGACGAGCGCGGCAGCGCGTTCCTGGCCGAACTGGCCGGCCGGGTGGCGACCGGGGTGGCCTCGATCTGCGTGGTGCTCGACCCCGGTCTTGTCGTGCTCGGCGGCGAGGTGGGCCGGGAGGGCGGCACCGCGCTGGCCGGCCGGGTCGCGGCCGAAGTGGGCCGGATCAGCCCGACCCGGCCGCGGGTCGTCCCGACCGGGGTGACCGGCGACCCGGTTCTGCACGGCGCGATCCTGGCCGCGGTGGAACACGCCCGCGGCGACCTGCTGGCCTCGGTGGCGAGTAGCTGACCGGTTTGCTGCCGTCCCTGACGGGTATCCGGCAGCCGTACGATTTACATCGTCATCAGGGGGGAATTCGAACGTGCGCAAGATGAGGATGATCCTTATTCCGCTGACCGTGATCGCCGCGATCGTGGTCATGGCGATGAGCCGGCGCCCGCGGAAGATGAGCCCCGCTCAGCGCCGGAGCCAGTAACGGGATCGGCATGTGAGCCCGATCCTTGTGGGCGTTGCGGCCGGGTCGTTCGTTCCTTGGCGGCCCGGTCTCCGCTCGTCCTGCCGCAGCGGCATGATGCCCGCCCGCTCCATGATCAGGGTTGATGGCGCGCGATATGCGCGTGCGAGTAACCCAGATCTCAATGTACATGCCGGGCTTATTTAGCAATTCCGGTGAAATATGGACGAATGCCTGCCGATCGGGACTAGGGTGGCGGGCGTGATCATGAACAGGAGAATCGCGATCAAGTCGGCGGCGGCCACGGCCGCCGTGACCGTGCTGGGCGTCAAGATGGCCGGTCGGGCCGAGGCGGCCGTGGCCGCGAAGGCGCCCGTACCGGGACCAGGGACCACGTCGGCGGGGGTGAAGCCGGCCGCGCTGTCCCCGGTCCCGTGCGGCATCAACTACACCAACGAGACGGTTTTCGACAACGCGACGTCCACGAAGGCGCAGATCGTGCGGATCTACCACACGCCCGCGCAGGGGATCCCCTCATCGCTGTCGGCCGACTCTCAGGTGCTCACCGCCCTGAAGGCCGGGCAGCAGGTCATCACCAGCTACAAGCCATCCATGCCGGGTACCTCGGCGCAGGTCGCCGCGTTCACGTCGTGGTGCGAGTCGGTGGCGGGCGCCGGGTACGCGGGCGAGGTCTGGGCCACGGTCTGGCACGAGCCCGAGAACAACTTCGCCACCGCGGCCGACTACGTCGCCGAGTACATGCAGTTCCAGCCCGCGGCGGCGGCCAGCGGCATCAAGTTCGGCCCGATCTTCACGACGTATCCGTTCCTGAGGAAGGGGTTCGTGCTGGCCAACTGGATGCCGGCCGACGACGATTTCTCCTACATCGGCATCGACCACTACGCGGGCGCGGACCCGGCCGGGACGTTCACGAACCCGCTGCAATCGATCTCGCAGTTCACCTCGTACGCCAAGAGCCGCGGCAAGGTGTTCGGCATCGCCGAGACCGGCGTGGCGCCCGACCTCTACACGACCGCGCAGACCCAGGCCGAGGCGGCCGCGTTCATCGAGGACTACGAGAGCCTCGGCAGTTCGGTCCGGTTCATGCTGATGTTCAACGACCCCTCCGCCGACGTCGACATCACCGCCAACGGCGGTGCCCTGATCCCCGCCTGGCAGCAGCTCTACAACACCCTCACCACGCGCTGACTCACGCGCAGGCGGGTCGCGGGGGGGTGCCGGCCGCCTCACGCACGCAGGCGGAGCCCGCGGGGGGTGGGGCGGAAGCCGGCCGCCTCGAGGGCGCGGGCGAGCGGTGAGTCGTACACGCCCGTGCCGTCGGCGCGCTCGACGGTTAGGCGGCCCAGGGCACCCTCGCGTACCGCCCCGGCGAGCGCGGCGGCGGCCGGGTTGAGCAGGTCCGGGTCGCTGGTCCAGGACAGCAGGGTCTTGCCGCCGCGCTCGACGTAGAGCACAAGCTGGCCGTCGATCACGATGACGAGCGCGCCCGCCTTGCGGCCGGGGCGGTGGCCGCCCGGCGTCTCGTCCGGGCGCGCGGGCCACGGCAGCGCGGCGCCGTAGGCGTTGGCCGGATCGGCCGCGGCCAGCACCACGACGGCCGGCTCCGGGCGGCCCGATGCCGGGTCCGGGTTTCGCGGGCCCGGTGCCGGGCCGGGCGTTCGCCACGGGTCGGGTGCGGGAGCCGGGTAGGCGGCAGGCGCCGGGTCGGCCATGGCCCGCATCCGGTCCACCGCTCCGGGCAGGGCGAACTGCGCCGCGCCCAGGCCCTCGACGAAGTAGCCGCGCCGGCACTGGCCGGCCTCCTCCATGGCCCGGAGCACCGGGTACAGCGCGCCGAACCCGCCGCTCACCCGCTCGGCCGCCACCGCGCCCCGGATCAGGATGCCGTGCCGGTCCAGCAGCGTGCCGGCCAGCGCGTGCCGCCGCCGGGTCGGATCGGGCTCACCCGGCGGCACCAGGGACCACCGGCCGCTGACCGTCGGTGGACCGCTCCTGCTCGGCAGCACGGCGCGGCCGACGGCGGGCCGGCGCAATCCGGAACGGCCCATCCGCCCCTGGTAGCCGCCCCGGCCCGGCCGCAGGGCGGGGCCCACGCCACCCGCGCCGCCCAGGCCGCTGACCGGCGCCTCGCCGCCCGGGGCCGGGGCAACATCCGCCACCGGCCGGCCGGAGCCGAGCACCGTCCGCAGCGGGGCGAGCGTGTCGTTGGTCAGCCGGCCGGCCCAGACCAGGTCCCAGATGGCCGCGGCCACCGCCTGGTCGGTCGGCACGCTGACCGGCTGCCCCGGATCCGCGCCGGCCCGCAGCCGCGCGGCGACCCGGTCGGTCAGCGCCCGGAAGAACAGCGCGCCCCCGCCGTCCAGGGCCTCGAGCACGCCGTCGTGAACCGGGGTCATCGTGATCTCGGCCGGCTCGGGGAACAGCAGCGGGGCAGCGTCCGCGGGCGCGAGCACCAGCCAGCCGTCACCGCCGGGCAGGCCGCCCGCTCCCGTCCATGCGATCTCGCCCGCGGCGGTGACCTCGTCCAGCAGGGCCGCCGAGTAGCCGGCCACCCGGCCGGGCAGCACCAGCGTCTCCAGGGCCGAAGCGGGCACCGCCGTCCCGGCTAGCTGCTCGATCACGTCGTACACGGCGTCGGGGCCGGCCGGGCGGACGGGCCGGGCGCGCCCGGTGCGGCGGTCGGCCGGCCGGGCCACGTTCTGCCAGGCGGGCAGGAACCTGGCCAGCACCTGATGCGGCACGGGCTCGGCTTCCCTGCGCAGCTTGGCCAGGCACCGGCGGCGCAGCAGGCGGAGCACCCCGGTGTCGCACCACTCGGTCCCGCGGCCGCCGGGCAGGAACTCGCCCTCGGCGGTCCGCCCTTCGGCCGCCAGCCGCCGCAGGGTGTCGGTGACCACGGCCACGCCCAGCCCGTACTGCTGGGCGACCGCGGCCGCGGTGAACGGCCCGTGGTTGCGCGCGTACCGGGCGACCAGGTCGCCCAGCGGGTCGGGCACCGGCTCGGTGAACGCGTCGGGCACCCCGGTCGGCAGGGCCACCCCCAGCGCGTCACGCAGCCTGCCCGCGTCCTCGACCGAGGCGAAGCGCTGCTCGCCCGCGACCCGGATTTCGATGATCCGGCGCCGCGCGGCCAGTTCGGCCAGCCAGCCCGGCGCCGTCCCCGGCTCGGTGCACCGCTCCTCGGCCTCCATGGCCGACAGCGGGCCGATCGCGCGCAGCATGTCCGCGACGTCCTCGAGGCTGCGGCAGGCGCGGCGCGGCGGCAGCCGCTGCAGGTCCTGCTGGGTGTCGTCGACGATCTCCGGGTCGAGCAGCTCTCTCGCGTCGGCCTGGCCGAGCAGCTCGGCCAGCAGCGACGAATCCAGGGCCAGGGCCTGCGCGCGGCGCTCGGCCAGCGGCGCGTCGCCCTCGTACATGAACGCGCCCACGTACCGGAAAAGCAGAGATCGCCCGAACGGGGAAGGGGCGCTGGTCTCCACATCCACCAGCCGGATCCGGCGCGCCGCAAGATCCCGCATGAGGCCGGTCAGGCCGGGCACGTCGAACACGTCCTGCAGGCACTCACGCACCGTCTCCAGCACGATCGGGAACGTGCCGTACTGGCGCGCCACCGAGAGCAGCTGGGCCGAGCGCTGCCGTTGCTGCCACAGCGGGGTCCTGCGCCCTGGCTGGCGGCGGGGCAGCAGCAGGGCCCGGGCCGCGCACTCGCGGAACCTGGCCGCGAACAGCGCCGACGAGCCCAGCTCCGCGGTGACGAGCTGCTCCACCTCGTCCGGGTCGAGCGCGGCGATACCGGCGGGCGGCGGGTCGTCGGCGTCGGGGACCCGGATCACGATGCCGTCGTCGGTGTGCAGCGCCTGGACGTCCATGCCTGGATACCGGTCCCGCAGCCGGGCCGCGATGGCCAGTGCCCACGGGGCGTGCAGCCGCGCGCCGTACGGGCTGTGCAGCACCAGCCGCCAGTCCCCAAGCTCGTCCCGGAACCGCTCCATGACCAGGGTCTTGTCGTCAGGCAGGTACCCGGTCGCCTCGCGCTGCGCGGCCAGGTACCTGACCAGGTTCGCCGCGGCCCGCTCGTCCAGCCCGTCGCGGCGCAGCCGCTCGGCCGCTTCCTGCGGCCCGGCTGCCCCCAGCTCGCGGCAGTACTGGCCGATGGCCTGCCCGAGCTCGACCGGCCGGCCGGTCGCGTCGCCGTGCCAGAACGGGAGCCGTCCCGGCTGGCCCGGCGCGGGCGAGACCAGCACCTGGTCGGCGGTGATGTCCTCGATCCGCCAGGAACTCGCGCCGAGCACGAACACGTCGCCGACCCGCGACTCGTACACCATTTCCTCGTCGAGCTCGCCCACCCGGTGTGAGTTCTTGCCGTCGCCGCGCTGGGAGGCCGCCAGGAACACACCGAACAGGCCG